>CALVTC010000050.1 GCA_944359885.1 uncultured Bacilli bacterium
TATTTATTTTTCAATTCAATTTGTGCCTTTCAGAGGACTGAAAGGACGATAGAAAGGAATGTTAGTTATTTATGAAAGTATTAAGTATAAAAGAACCATTTGCCACATTAATAAAAGAAAAAACAAAACAAATAGAAACTAGAAGTTGGAAAACTTCTTATCGAGGAGAATTATACATTCATGCAAGTAGTGCAAAAGTTTCAAAAGCTTTTTATAAGGAGCGCCCTGAAGTAATAAAATTAATAAAGAATCATGATTATTCATACGGAAATATAATTTGTAAATGTAAGTTAGTAGACTGTATCAAAATGACATCACCTTGGATAGAAAGACTAAAAAAAGAAAATCCTAAAGAATACTTATGCGGATATTATGAAGTAAATAGATATGCTTGGATATTAGAAGAAATAGAAATACTAGATTGTCCAATTCCTGTAAAGGGGCGTTTAGGAATATGGAACTTCTCGGAACAAGATGAAAAAAAAGATAAATTATGATAAAATAAGCATTTGAGGAGGAAGATTATGACAAACGAAAAGGAAATAATTACATTTGAAATAGATCCAATGATAAAAATGATGGATTTTCGTAACATAAAAGATAAAATTTTTTATTTAAATGAAACTGCATTAAATGAAATAAGACTATATTCCTATGAATTAAAAGAAGGTAATATTCCAGGATTTTTTAACTATTATCTGCCAAGTGGTAAAAAGGAAGATAGATTTTTCTTATTAGCGGCAGCTGGTATTGATGAAGAAGGAGAAGAATATCCAGAAACCTATTTTGCTATGGAAAATACAGAAGATGAAGACTATCCTTCAAAAATTATAGGAATGTATTCTCTTGGTCAATTTTATATTGCACCAGACAAGGGAAGAGAAATATATTTAAATATGGTAAAAGGAAAAGTAAAAACAAGATAAATAGAAATCAATAAGTCCAAAAAGGACTTTTTTCTTTACAAAGAGAATGTGATATAATAAAAATAGAAAGGGTGAAAAATATGTTAATAGTAAATTGTCAAAGTAGTATAAAAATAAAGGATGATATAACAGTTTATTTTGATCCTCTAAAAGTAGAAGCTAACCAAGATGCCGATATCATTTTAATTACTCATACTCACTGGGATCATTTTTCAAAAGAAGACATTTTAAAAATAAAAAAGAAAAACACCAAAATCATAGGACCAAGAGATATTAAAGAACAAGCTCTTTTTATGGGATTTTTGGAAAAAGACATAATAATTACAAAACCATATCAACAAATTTTACAAGATAATATAACAATCAAAACAGTTCCCGCATATAATAAAGATAAAAACTTTCATCCAAAAGAAAATAACTGGCTAGGCTATGTAGTAACTATAAATGGTATAACTTACTATATCATGGGTGATACGGATGCCCTAGAGGAAAATGAAAAGATAGATTGCGATGTATTATGCATTCCTATTGGTGGAACTTATACGATGAATGCCAAAGAAGCAGCAGAATTTGCTAATAAACTAAATCCTAAAACCGTAATTCCAATTCATTATGGACTAGTAGTAGGTAGCAAAGAAGATGTAGAGATATTAAAGAAATATCTAAATTCAAATATAGAAATAGTAGAAAAAATCACTCTATAAAAAAACTATGGACAAAACTTGATTAAAAGAAACCAAGAATTAGTAATCCATAGTTTTTTCTTACAAAAATATTCGCAATATTTGTTATATTGTGAACCATTTTTTAAATCTTATTCTATTAAAAGTATAATAAAAATAAATTATTTTGGCAATAACTTATGATGGATTTCTATTTTTTTACGTATTTTAATTAATTAGGATGGAAAATAACAATCTCGCTGCTTCCTAGAAAAATAATGACTTATTATTCTTAGTCAAATTTTAGTCAAAAAATGTCAATTAGGTAGAACAAAAAATTAAGTAAATTTAATTCATTGGTCACGACCTTTCAAGTACCTGCTTCATAGGCAGGACAGGTTAACTTCTGATAGTCACTACTGTAGTTTTGTTCTCTTTTATTCTTTGAAATATACCTTTAATTTTTCAAACATAATATTATAACTTGTATTATAATTTCTATCATAATAACTTCCACCCTTTGGACTACTCCATTCTCTAACACTTAAATCTTTTAAACGCATCATCTAAATTAAATAACGAACATCTCAAACTACAAGAATCTATTTCTTTTAAAAAGGATAATCTGTGTACAAATTTTTAAATCTTTTATCACAACAAAACAAAAAAAAGACTTTCTTTCTTTTCTAAATAGTGATTATAGACAAAGCGATTACAACCAAATTTTTTTTGAATCAACTTAAACTGACTAATAGTAGGATACATACGGAAACGATAAGCTCTATACATAATATTTTCTCATGATGCGAATATCATATGATGCATTTGTTTGCATGCAACTATTTTTATCAAGTTTTAAAATCTGCATATATAAGAAAAATTCTCATAAATAAAAAAGAGAAATAGATCCTATTTTTTTAGTCAAAACTATAGTCAAAATAATCAACTTCTAAAACTAATCAAGCGTTTGGAAGCTTTTTTCATAATATAACAAATATTATGAAAATATTATTTTTAAAGAACTTATTTAAATTTTTATGTGAGGTATCTATAATATGAATTTAAAAAAAATGAAGAAGAATAATAAAAAAAAGTTAATTTATTGTTTCCTGGGATTATTTATCATTATTAGTATTTCAATTTCAATTTTTCTTCTATCAGATAGTTATGCTTTGTTTTCACTTTCTAAAGAAGTAGACGGAAAAATCACGGTACCAGAGAATAACTATTGTCTAAATCATGGGTTTGACAGATTATCCGATTGCATTTTAATAATGGAGAATTATTCTACTACTATGGAAGATGCCAAATCTTATATTACCTCAAAAGGGGAAGGAAAATTTGATCAAATAGCACCAACGATTACTTATCGAGAAACAACATCAGAAATGAATAATAATAATGGTATTATTACCACAACCAATCACTTTACTTTAGGAACTGGTTATACTTTTAATTCTTCGACCGGATTATTTACTTTAACAAATTATACGAATGATGATCTAACAGATAAATACATTGGATATTATACTTGTGGAGGCTCTACTAGTACTTATGCTTCTTGTACCGATATGTATCAAATAAAAAATTATATTGTAACAACAGATTCTAATGGTACAACTACTTATCGTATTACATCAGCAATAAAACACACTTACCGAGCAGTAGATGCATTAGATTCTGAAATTGGTTTATATAAAACAAAAGACGATGTAGGAGAAACTTATTATTATCGAGGCAATGTAAAAAATAACTATGTTTCTTTTGCCGGCTACATCTGGAGAATTGTAAGAGTAAATGGAAATGGAAGCGTTCGCTTAATTTACTCTGGAACATCTACGAGTGATACTGGTTCAAAAACAACAATTGGAACAAGTGCTTTTAATGATAACGAGCAGGACCCTACTTACGTAGGATATATGTATTCTGAAAATAAAGACTTAAATATAGATCAAAACTTATCCAGTAATTATAATAGTTTTAGTGAAAATGCAAAATACTATTTTTCAAATGCATATACATTTGATGAACAAAGTGAAACATTTAAACTTTCAGGAGAGACTATCTATGGTACTTGGACAGAAGTACATGAAGATGCAATTGCTAATTATCCATATACTTGTTTTGGAACAAGTGCTACAGGATCTTGTACAGTACTAAAAAAAGTTATTCATTACACGAATCCATATACTGCAGTAGTCAATCTCTTATCCTATAGTTCAACTAGTTATGAGGAAACACTTCAAAACACAACAGACTCTACAATAAAAAAAGTACTAGATACCTGGTATCAAAATAACTTATTAAATAAGAAAGATAGCAATAATAATAGTTTTGCTGATTACTTAAGCGATGAAATTTTTTGTAACGATCGAACAATAAATACTGGAACTGGATATTTGCTATCCCCAATTACGACTTATGGTCCTTATCAACGACTAATTACTATGAACGCACCAACACTACAGTGTAGTCAAAAATCAGATCAATTCACAGTATCAGAACTAAATGGTAATGGGAAACTGACTTATCCAATTGGTCTTCTTACAGCGGATGAAGTTGCTGCAGCTGGTGGTCGCTATAGCTCTGTAAATACCCAGTTTTACTTATATACAGGAAATGCATATTGGACATTATCACCTTATAGTTTTTCTCCTAGTACTACCAATGCATATATATCACATATAAGTGCCACTGGCTACTTAAGTGCTGCTGGTGTATCAACCGACACTCTCGGTGTACGTCCAGTCATTAATTTATCAAAAGATGTTAAAATTTCGGGCGGTGACGGAACATCTTCCAATCCTTATATAATAGATAATATAAAATAATCTTTATTAACGATAGAAATGAAAAAAATAATATAGATACTACCAAAATTTACTCTGATAGTTCCTCTATATTATTTTTTTGGTAAAGTAATAAAAAATTAAAAAAATGGTCAAATGAAAAAAAGTATGATATTATAATGACATTCATAAAAAGTCACCACTAGATATAAAAAAGAAAGGTAATGTTTATATGTTTAGTTTAAAAGAAAATAAAAAAGAAATTATAGAAATCATATTATTTACAATTATTCTTATTTTTGCAGGTATTAATATTTCTAAATTATGGGAATTAATTAAATATATTATTGCAATATTTATGCCATTTATCATAGGAATTATGATAGCTTTTGTATTGAATGTATTATTAAATGTAATTGAAAAGAAATGGTTTAAAAAACTAAATCAAAAAAACTCTAAACTATGGAATAAAATTAAAAGACCCACTTCTTTAATAACAACTTTTGTTGTGATTATTGCGATACTAGCTTTTATTTTAGGTTTAATGATTCCACAATTAAAAAACACAACAGAATTATTTACAAAGAACTTTGACTCATATAGAAAACAAAGTATTGTTTTATTAGAAAAAGTGGGAATCAAGAGAAAAGATATTAATAATTTAAATAAAAGTTTAGAAAATATCAAAGAAGAAATAACAGATTATGTAAGTGAAAATAGTAACGAAATCATGCAAACAACATTAGGGGTTGCAAGCAGTGTAATAGGAACTATCACATCCATAGTTTTAGGAATAGTTTTTGCTATTTATGTATTATTAAAAAAAGAAGAATTATCAAGACAAATTCAAAAAATCATGAGAGCCTACCTACCAGAAAGAAAGCAAAAGAAAATAAAAGAAATATGCAACTTATCTAACAAGACATTTGGTAACTTTATAAGTGGACAATGTCTAGAAGCGTTGATTATTGGTATACTATGTTTTATTGGTATGTTACTATTGCAAATACCATATGCATCTACTATTTCTGTTTTAGTAGGATTTACAGCTTTAATTCCAGTCTTTGGAGCTTTTATTGGAACTTTCTTTGGAGCATTCTTAATTCTAATGGTAGATCCTATAAAAGCGTTAGTATTTATCATCTTTATCTTATTGTTACAGCAAGTAGAAGGGAATCTAATTTATCCAAAGGTGGTAGGAAAAAGTGTTGGCCTACCAGGTATCTGGGTTATGGTAGCAGTAACGATAGGTGCCAGTGTAGCGGGAATACTAGGTATGCTAATTAGTGTTCCTCTATGTTCTGTTTTATATAGTATCATAAGAACAAATGTAAATGAAAAACTAGAAGAAAAAAACACCGCCAAAATAAAAATAAATTCAAAAAAGAAAGAAGCAAAATAAAAAAGTAGCTTCTTTTTAATTTAACTTAATTTTGTTGAAAACCTCAAGTTTATGTTAATGAGAAAGAATTTATGATATAATAAATAATAAGAAAAGAGGATAAAAAATGTTAGACATAGAGCACAAAAAGGGAATTTTAATCACACCAGATGGTTCTATACATCCATTTGGTATACAAAAATATGGTCGAGTAGAAGAATTGATAGATGAAAATTATCACGATACAGCGTTTATCATGGACATTGCAAATAAACCATGGTTTTACGCATTACAAAAAGAGTTGGGATTTGTCTATAATGTAAAAGATACTTTTCACAGACAAATAGAAGAGCTAGCACAAAAAGGAATAATAACTATTTTAAACGGTAGTACCCAAACGACAAGTCAATTAGAATATAACTTGTTTTGCATTCACACCCCAGAAGAATTAACAGATAATCAAGTACAAACACTAGAAGATGCATACGAAGAATTAAAAGAAGTCACAGAAAGAAAGAGTGCATATGTAGAATCTATGGCATATACAAAAGAAAAAAATCATGCATGGAGCACTTATGTTTACGGTCTAGATGAATTTTATGATACAATGCATCTTGCAAAAGGAAGAAAGAAAAATAAATAAAAAGAATAAGAAGGGAAGAGGAGAATGGAAAAAAGTTATGAAGAAAGCATTGAAACAGTATTAGAAAAATTAAAAACAAATAAAAATACAGGATTAAAGAAAGAAGAAGTAAAGAAAAGACAAGAGCAATATGGACCCAATGCCTTAAAGCAAAAGAAGAAAAAAACAATTGCCAAAATGGTTTTAGAGCAATTAACAGATAAAATGATTATTATTTTATTAATTGCCTCTATCTTATCTTTTGTCTTAGGGGAGACCCTAGAAGGCACGGTAATTCTTATCATCATTGGAATTAATATTGTAATTAGTGTTGTGCAAGAAAAAAAGGCAAGTGATGCTTTAGAAGCATTAAAAAACATGAATGCTCCCCATTCTCTTGTATTAAGAGAGGGAAAAAAAGAACAAATTCTAGCAAGCGATTTAGTCCCTGGAGATATTGTTTATCTAGAAGCAGGTAATATCATCCCTGCAGATATTCGTTGGATAGAAGAACATGATATTTTAGTAGATGAGTCAGCATTAACAGGTGAAAGTGTACCAGTTGAAAAAGATAAAGACTACATGGGAAAAAAAAACGAACCATTAGGAGAAAGAAAAAATATGGGCTTTTCTTCAACAATTATTCATAATGGTACAGGAATAGGTGTAGTAACAAATATCGGGATGGATACAGAAATAGGTACCATCGCTAAACTACTAGATGATGAGCAATCATTAGAAACTCCTCTTAAGAAAAAATTAAATAAAATTGGCAAAGTTTTAAGCATATTAGGAATTATCATTAGTATTTTAATTTTTATTATTGGCCTTCTTCATGGTAAAAATATCATTGATATCTTAATGATTGCCATTTCACTAGCAATATCAGTAATTCCAGAGGGACTACCAGCAACAGTAACTGTTGTAATGGCTATTGGTGTCCAAAAAATGGCCAAAAAGAAAGCTTTAATAAAGCAACTTCCTGCAGTAGAAACATTAGGTAGTGCCACTGTTATTTGTTCGGATAAAACAGGAACACTAACAGAAAATAAAATGACAGTAACAAAATACTTTACTGCCGATAATTTAATAGCAAATTCAAACAATAACCAAATAGATAAATTGCTATATTGTGGAATCCTTTGCAACAACGCAACAATAGTAAATCAAACAATCCAAGGCGATCCTACAGAAGGAGCACTACTATTATTTGCAGAAAAAAATAACTATGATTATAAAAAAATTATCGAGGAGAATCCAAAGCAACAAGAAAAACCCTTTGACTCTAATCGAAAATTAATGACTGTAATCTGTAAAGATCAAAAAGGAAAGCAAACAGCCTACATTAAAGGAGCGCCAGAAGAATTAATAAAAAAATGTAATTATGCTTTAATTGACGGTAAAAAGAAAAAATTAACGGAAAATGATAGAAAAAAAGTACTAGATAAAAATACAGAATTATCAAAAGACGCCTTAAGAAGTTTAGCATTTGCCTACAAAACAACAAAATTATCATTAAATGAAGTAGAAGAAGATTTAATATTTCTTGGCCTTGTAGGTATGATAGATCCTCCAAGAAAAGAAGTAATGTCATCTATCAAAAGCTGCCACGAAGCAGGGATTCGTGTTATTATGATAACAGGGGATCATAAACTAACAGCGGTTGCAATTGCAAAACAATTAGGAATTTACCAAGATGGAGATTTAGCGGTAAATGTAGAAGAGTTTCATAACATGTCAAGAGAAGAATTACATAAAAACTTACCAAGGATAAGTGTATTCTCTAGAGTAAGTCCTAAGGATAAATTAGATATTGTAAACGCCTTACAGGAACAACAAGAAATTGTTGGTATGACAGGAGACGGAGTAAACGATGCTCCCGCACTAAATACAGCTGATATAGGTATTGCCATGGGAAAAAATGGAACAGATGTTGCTAAAGATGCAGCAGACATGCTTCTATTAGATGATAATTTTTCAACAATCGAAGTAGCTATCAAAGAAGGAAGAAGAATCTATAGAAATATTCAAAAAGTAATTCAATTTCTATTAACAGGTAACATTGCGGAAGTATTAACAATTTTTCTATCCATAGTCTTTAACCTTCAAACACCAATACTAGCAGTACATATTCTATTTGTAAACCTAATTACAGATACACTACCAGCACTAGCTCTTGGAGTAGATCCAGCTAATAAAAACACCATGAAACATCCACCAACCAAAAAAGGTACACTGTTTGAAAAAAGTATGATTTATAACATTTCCTATTATGGAGTATTACTAACATTACTATCATTTAGTGCATACTTTATAGGACTAAAAACTAGTTATGAAACAGCAATAACCATGACATTTGCCACATTATGTTTATCACAAATAGTACATGCAATGAACCAGCATTCTAACACAATATCTTTCTTCTCAAAAGATCAACCAAAAAATAAAATGTTATTTCTAGCAATGCTTGCATCCGTTCTAATGTTAATGATTATAATCTTTGTACCAGTATTAAGAGACTTCTTCTCAATTGTTCCATTAACACTAACACAATGGCTAGCTGTAATTGGTCTATCAATAATGCCATTAGTAGTGTCAGAAATTTTAAAGTTATTTGCACCAAAAGAAGAAAAATAAAAGGAGTAGAAGTAAATGAAAAAAATAACAAATACATCACTTGCCTATGCTATCATAGCAATGCTTTGTGGAATTACCTATAGAGAGTTAACGAGATTCTTAGAGCTAACAGAACCCTGTACTTGGAGTTTTACTCATACCCATTTCTTTGTATTAGGAATGTTCTTTTTCTTAATAGTCCTAATATTAGAAAAACAATTTTCTCTAACGCAAGATAAAAAATTCAAACCATTTTATTTTCTCTATAATATAGGATTAATCATAACAGGAATTATGCTATGGATTAGAGGATTTGCAGATATTTCTAATAATTTTTATGTAGATTATGACAAAATGATTAGTGGAATAAGTGGTATAGGTCATATACTATTAGGAATAGGAATAATTCTATTCTTTCTAATATTAAAAAGACGAGTAAAACAAGAAAAAATATAGGAAAATTATGATACCCTATTACCAGAAAGTAGAATAGGGTATTTTTTCTAAACAAAGTTAGCACTCTAACTTGACAAGTGCTAAAAATAGAGTATAATATACGATGAAGGGGTGATAATATGTATAATAATTATGAACAAGAACAACCAGAAAATGTACTTGAAAAATATGGACGAGATATTACTGCCAATGCTAAAAAAGGAAAAATTGATCCTGTCATTGGGCGTGATGAAGAAATTCGTAGTATCACCAGAGTATTATCAAGAAAAACAAAAAACAATCCAGTTTTAATTGGAGAACCTGGTGTAGGTAAAACAGCAATTGTTGAAGGATTAGCCTTAAGAATCATAAAAGGTGATGTACCATCTAGCTTAAAAGATAAAACAATCTGGGAGCTAGATATGGCATCACTTGTTGCTGGTGCTAAATATCGTGGTGAATTTGAAGAAAGACTAAAAAATGTCCTAAACGAAATTAAGAAAAGTGAAGGCGACATTATTATGTTCATCGATGAAATTCATATGATTGTAGGTACTGGTAGAACAGAAGGAGCAATGGATACTTCTAACATCCTAAAACCAATGCTTGCTCGTGGTGAAATCCATGTCATTGGTGCAACAACACTAAATGAATATAGACAGTACATTGAGCGTGATGGAGCGCTAGAAAGACGTTTTCAAAAAATCAAAGTAGAAGAACCAAATGTCGAAGATACTATCACAATTCTACGTGGATTAAAAGAACGCTTTGAAATCCATCATGGTGTAACGATTCAAGATA
>CALVTC010000051.1 GCA_944359885.1 uncultured Bacilli bacterium
TATTAAAGTAGAAAATGAACCTAATATACGAAGAATATATTTAGCAAATATCTTCTATAGTTAGTAGCAGTATCTTGCTATATGTAATAGCAAGAATCTTCTAACAGAATAAATAATATTAATAAATAATTATAATAAATAATATAAATTTAAAATTATTTTAATAATTTAAATAACTAAATAAATTAAAATGAAAGGAGCAAAAAATGGAAATTGATTTAAATGAGATAATAATATCTGGAACTATAAATAATGTGACAGATAATAATAAAGATTATATCAAGTTTGGTTTAACTACCTTAAAATATGATAAAAGAAAAGTATATTCAAGTTTAAATATTAACCGAAATCTTTATACAATCTATAAAGATTTTTTTGTTAAAGGAACTAAAGTATTTATTAAAGGTTATCTTAATTCTTATATTACTAACAATAACATACAAAGTTTTATTACTGTAATAGATATTGCTGATAATCAAAAAGAACTATTAAATGGTAAAAGTGGACCTCATACAAGATATGATCCAGATGGCGTTCCTGTTTGGAATGGTCAAAGAGAAGAATCTATTCCACCAACCGAAGAAGAATTAAAAGAAATGAAAGAACTACTAAAAGAGTTTAAATAAAAAAGAAGAAAGGATTGAATGTAATATGTTAGAAAAAACAGAAAATTAAGACAAAGGAGGTATTTAATGAAGATAGACAAACTTATACAAAATAATATTAATTTAGGTGCATATACATTTATAGAGGTGCCCTATGGAAAAAGAATATAAAGTAAATAATATTTTTAATGAAAATGGAATAACACTTAATGAATTAATAAGTAATTTTTTAGCATCTTTTCTAGATAAAGAATTTAATTTATACGAAAATAATGGTATAATAAATACCGATATAATCTCGAACTTATAGATTGGAGTAGAAATGGTAACAGACACAACCTATAAGGTAGGAATATATTTAAGATTATCTAGAGAAGATGAAAGGTTAGGTGAGAGTGGTAGTATCTCTACACAAAGAGATTTGCTTTTAAATTATATTAGAGATAATGATTTATTATTTGTAGATGAATATATAGATGATGGTGTATCTGGAACAACTTTTGATAGAGTAGGATTTAATCGTATGATTAAAGACTGCGAAGAAAAGAAAATAAATATGATTATAACTAAAGATACATCAAGATTAGGTAGAGATCATATTGAGTTTGGTTATTATGTAGAAAGATATTTTCCAGAACATAACATTAGATATGTAGCAGTTAATGATGGGGTAGATACTTTTAAAAGAGATAGTTCAGCAAATGATATGTTAGTATTTAAAAGTGCTTTTAATGATATGTATGTTAAAGATATATCAAATAAACTCCGAAGTTCTTTATATACTAAAAAACGAAATGGTTTATTTGTTGGAGCATACGCTCCTTATGGCTATAAAAAGAATGAAGAAGATAAGCACAAACTTGAAATTGATGAAGAATCTGCTAATGTGGTTAGAAGAATATTTGATATGTTTACAAGTGGCGATAGTTTAAGCAAAATATGTGACACTTTAACAAGTGAACATATACCAACACCTAGTATGCAAAAAAATATGAAGTTAGGACAAGACAATGTTCATTATGGTGTTTGGGCAACGAGGACAGTTAATGATATTCTTAAAAATCCAACTTATATTGGAAATCTGACACAATGTCGTCAAAGGAAAGTTAATTACAAATCTAAAAAAAGAGTTCATAATAAAGAAAATGATTGGATTATATCAGTTGGTGCAGTAGAACCCATAATTGCTAAAGAAACATTTGAACTTGCCGAAGAAATGTTTAAGAGTAATAAAAATCGTGGCAAAGGTAATGGCATAACTGATAAACTTTTACTTCGTGGTTTAATATATTGTAAAGATTGTAAGCATACGATTGGATTTAGAGAACATAAACAACAAACTAAAAAATATGGAGAGGTTAGCCGAATTTATGGTAATTGTAATTATTGGGCTAAAAGAAAAAAACAAGATGTATGCACACCTCATTCTATTAAATATCAAATTATAGAAAATATAGTTTTAGATAATTTACGAAAAATGGCAAAGAAATATTTAGATGAAAAAACTCTTGAAAGTATATTAAAAACAAATGATAGAATCAAAAAGAAAAAAGATAGTATTAAAGGAGAAATATTTAGATTAGAGACCGCAATAGAAAATGCTAATAAAAAAATAGATATTTGCTATAATGATAAATTAGAGGGAAATATAACTTTAGAAATGTATAAGAGAACTTACAACAACTTGACTCTAGAGATTAATGAATCAAAGAAAAAGAAACTAGAATATGAAAGAACTCTATATAATTTAGAAAATAATGGGGAAACTAATGATAATTTTTATCTAGATAAAATTAAAGAATTTTTAGAGATGAAAAATCCATCTCGTGCATTAATTAGTTCACTAATTGATAGAATAGAGATAGATGAAGAAAAAAATATTGATATATATTATAAGTTTAAGTTGATTTAAAGGAGGTAATAAATGAGTAAAGATAAATTAGAAACAATATCAAATCTTTTTGAGGGTAATGAAATAAGAAGTATTTGGGATAATGAAAAAGAAGAATATTATTTTAGTGTTGTTGATGTTATTAGTGCATTAACTAATGCTAATATACCAAGAAATTACTGGAGCGATTTAAAAAGAAAGTTAAAAGAAGAAGGAAGTCAGTTGCACGAAAAAATCGTGCAACTCAAAATGAAGTCAAAAAAAGATGGAAAAAATTATTTGACTGACACTTTAGATACCAAAGGAATATTAAGATTAATTGAATCCGTTCCTAGTCCTAAGGCTGAACCTTTTAAATTGTGGCTTGCTAATTTAGGTAGTGAAAGAATAGACGAGGTATTTGATCCTGAAATTGCTATTAACAGGGCAGTAGATTATTATAGAAAACGAGGATATAGTGATAAATGGATAAAAGACAGACTAGATGGAATCGTTGATAGAAAACAATTAACTGATGTTTGGAAAGATGGCGGTATTACTAAAAATTATGAATATGGGATACTGACAAATGAAATTTATCAAGAATGGTCTGGAATGAAAGCAAGCGAATATAAAGCATTTAAAGGACTTCGTAAAGAATCTTTAAGAGATAATATGTCTGATATAGAAGTTCTTTTAACAGATTTAGGAGAAACAGCAACAAGAGAACTTGTTAAAAAACATAAGCCTTATGGTTTAGAACAAAATAAAAAAATAGCAAGAATGGGTGGTAATACTGCAAAAGTTGCGAGAGACGACCTTGAAAAGAAACTAGGAGAATCAGTAATAACAAAAAATAATAACTTAAACTATAAATATATTGAATCGCAAGATAAAATAGAAAATAAATAAATTTAATAATAATATATAAGATACTATAAAAATTTAAAACTTTTGTGTGTTATAGTAGTTACTCCTTCTTTAAATAAAAGTTTTAAATTTCAAAGTGATTGGCCATATAGTAATTCTCAAATATATTTATTAGAAGCTATTGTTCGTGATATTGAAGATGATGAAGAGAGAACTTTTAAAGAAACGAGTAATGGTTATACCTTTATGACAGCAGTTAATTATCCTAATAATAGAAGTTTGGTAAAACAGAAGATTTCGCTTTCTAAAAAGTTAAAATTAAAGAAAGTTCAAGTTTATAATAGTGATTCTGTTATTTGTATGACAATGGAATATAATGATATTGATTATTCTCCTACATTTAAGAAAAATTATTTTTCTTTAGATACTGTAATGCAAACTTATTCAGCAACTGAAGAAGTAAAGCAGACTGGTGTCTTAGAAGAAAGTATTTACCCTCTAATGGTTCCTAGTGGTACTAAACTTACTAATGAAGAAAAAATTGATAAAGATAATGGAGAAAGGATTATTATGACTTTTGACGGAGAAAAACCATTTTTATTAGTGGAGGAGACTGCAAATATTGAAGATGAGTTTACTGTTATTCCAACTTATGGAGAACCTTATCAATTGATGGATACTTTAGGTGTAATGACAAATAATTCTCTAAATTGGACTACTAATGGAATTGAATATTATTTAGTTAGTGATGTATTAAATCAAGAGGAATTAATTGAGGTTGCTCAATCTATTGGGGTTGTGCAAACTATGAAATAAAGAGCTTTACCTCTTTTTTTTCTTATGTTATAATTCTCTTGGGTGGTAATATGGCAAATAATAGACAATATAGAAGAAAAATGCATCAAAAGGTAGATTCTATGCCAACTTCTTTTTCAGGGGAATTTGGTAAGATTATCAAAATATTAATTGTAATTGTTATCTTCTTTGTAATTTTTTATTTTTTAACAGTTTATATTCTAAAAAAAGAAAATTTAGCTAGTATAACGGATAATACTCCAGCAGCCGCTGATATTCAGTATCAAGAAATTTTAGCTGGTACTAGTTTTACTAAGGAGGATTCCCATTATTTAGTTCTTTATTATGATATGTCTGATGATAATTTGAAATCATTATATACTAATATGATTAGTACTTATGAGGATGATGAGAGTCATGATCCAATTTATACTGTTGATATGAGTAGTACCTTTAATAAAAAATATACTTCTGATAAATCAAATAAGAATGTAGAAAAGCTTGAGGATTTGAAGATTTCTGGCCCTACTTTGATTGAGTTTGAAGATGGTGAAGTTACGGAATATATTGAAGGTGAAGATGCAATTCGAGAACATTTAGCAGCATAATAGAGAAGGTAGTCCTTCTTTTTTAAATATAGTATAGTTATAGCTTTGTTTATCGAGGTGATATTATGACTTGGAAGAAAAATGGTCGTCAAATAAAGCCCAATTATAAAAAGATTGCGTTTATGAAGAGTAGTGAATATGATGATTTTGATGATACAAATATTCGGGAAGTTATTGTTGATCATAAAAGTGGTTTTAATACCTTAGAGGTTTTAGTAATTGTCATTATTTCTATTGCCTTTGGAGTTGTGATAGGCAGTAGTGTTTCTTTTTTTAGAAAAGATTATCAAGGTGAGGAGATTTCTTCTTCACTAAGAGAGTTGATTGCTGTTTATAATAATATTGTTGATACTTATTATGAAGATATTGATGAACAGGATTTAGTGGATGCCGCGGTAGATGGAATGTTATCTTCTTTAGATGATCCTTACTCTACTTATATGGATGAAGAGAATTCTTCTACTTTTAATGAATCTGTAGATGGAAGTTATCATGGTATTGGTGTTACTCTCATGTTAGATGATGATAATCAATTTTTGATTGTTGCTGTATCTGATTCTTCTCCAGCAAAAGATGCAGGTATTGAGGCGGGAGATATCTTGTTAGAAATTAATGGAGAAACTTTAGAAGGACTTACTTTAGATGAAGTTACTTCTAAAGTGAAGGATTCTAGCGAGGACGTTATTACTTTGTTATTAAAAAGAGGAGACGAAGAAATTGAGAAAAAGGTATCATTGGATACTATAGACTTAGTATCTGTTGTTTCCGAAGTTTATCCTTTAAATAATGGTAATGCCGGATATATAGCAATTAATAATTTTGCTGCTAATACATATGAACAATTTAAGGAAGAATTAAAAAATGTGGAAAAAGAAAATATTAAATCTTTGATTATTGATGTTCGCTCTAATCCAGGCGGTCATGTACAGCAAACGACTGATATTTTAGAACTTTTTATGAAAAAAGGAAAAGTATTGTATCAAATAAAGACAAAAGATGAGGTAACAAAAATAAAAGATACGACTAAGGCGTCTAGAAGTTATCCTATTGTTATTTTAATCAATTCTTCTAGTGCTTCTGCATCGGAGATATTAGCTGCAGCTTTTCAGGATTCTTATCCAGATATCACTTTAGTTGGTAATACTACTTATGGTAAAGGAACTGTTCAGACTGCTTATAATTTATCTGATGGTACTAGTGTAAAATTTACGACTGAGAAATGGTTAACACCTAATGGGAAATGGATTGATGGGAAAGGTATTACTCCTGATAAGACTGTCTCTTTAAATAGTGAATATTTAGTTAATCCAATACCTGAAAATGATTTACAATTACAAACTGCTTTAGATATTTTAGAAAATAAAGAAAATACTAGTGATTAGGTGCTAGTATTTTTTAATATACTGTTTATTACTAATTGTTTATTTTCTGTTGTTGGACTACAAGTCGTTAAAATGAGTTGATTTTCTTCTTTTTTATTTACGTGAATATAGCCATTTTTATCTTCTTCCCAAATGTTAATTATTTTGTAGATATACATAGTATTATTGTATTCTAGTTTTATTTCATCTCCAATTTTTAATTTATCTAAGTTTTCAAAGTATGCAATATCACCTGTTCCAGAATGAGCTGCTAAAAAGATGATGCTATTTTCTTTTTCTGGTAAAATAGACTCTTCTAATATGGTAATATTTTCTTCTACATTATTATGTGTGCTATTTTTCTCATATAATGGTTCATATAATTTAATTTTATCTATTTTTAAAAATCCTATTTGTTCTTCTTTTCTTATAATAGTAGGAGTAGATGGAGATGTTATCTTTTTGCTTTCAACTTTGATATTTTTTTCGTAAATGTTATAGCAGACAATACAATATAAGATTAAGAAAGCTCCTATACAAAGTAGTTTTTTTACCATATATTTGATAGTAGTTTTATAATGCTATTTATAATACGAATAAATATATTAGTATGTGTATTAGGAACTTTTATTTTGTAATCTGTTAAGGAAATAATTTCTTCTTTTAAATCTTTTACGGAAATTGTTATATCATCGACTTTTTGGTATCCTTCTGTTGTGTTTTCTTGGATAATTTTATATTCTCCATATGGTAAGATAATTTCTGCTTTTCCTTCTTCATTTGTTGTTACTGTTGCTACTTTTTGATTGTTTTTATCATAGATAGTAAAAGAAATATTTGCTTCTTTTATTTTTTTGTCTTCGTCATATGTTTTATAAATTATTATCTTCTTTTTTATAATTTTGTTTTCTAAGGTTATTTCAATTTTGGGATTTTCTTTTGTTATGTAGATTGTATATACTTTTGTATCTAACTGATATCCAGTTGGTGCTTTTAATTCTTTTAAGTAATAAGTACCGAAAGGAATATTTTCAATTTTTCCTTTGGAATCTTCTTCGATTTTAATTGTTGTAATTAATTCATTTGATTCATTGTATAAACCATATTCTGCACCTATTAGCGAGCCTTCTCCACTTGGTGTAGTAGATTGTGTGTCAGAATCTATTTTTGTGATTTCTAAGCTTGTTTTTAGAACTTCTACTTTTAATTTTTCCATTTTGTTTTTTAAATCTCCTGTTTGCATTAGAGCTTGACTTCTTTCTGACTGATAAAATAGAATGGGTTTATTGTAATTGTTTTCTTCTCTTGTTAGGGTGATATTATATATTCCTTCTTGTAGTGGCTTTGAGGTTAGTTTGTTTTCAGTAATTGTAAAGTTAGTATTATCTATTTTATAATTGGATATTACGTTGTTGGTATCTATTATAGATAGTGTCTCTCCTTCTAATAAGGTGTATGTTTTATTGTTTAATGATGTATTTTTTCTATAGTTTTCTACTAATTGATTGATTTCTTTCATTTCTTCTGTGAATATATCTATTTTTGGTCCATTCAATCCATCTGTAAAATAAAAAGTACCAGTTGGATCTGCGATTTGCCATATCATAAATTGAGTGATAGCATACCATTTTGTCTCTGTATGGTTTTTATATCCATATCCAAAATATGCAATTTGAGAAATTTTTTCAATTTGTTCTTGTGTTAAATGTTCTGGAGTAATTGCTTCTTCATAAGTACTTCCAATTCTAAAGAAAACGAAAGGATCAATACAATATGCAAATTGATTTGTACCGGTTTGTCGGAAAAATCTTGCTTTTTGATAATATATTGTAGAAGATCCTGCTTGTTGTTTATTCATATAGATTCCAGTTATGTATTCTCCTTCATAGAAACTAGTAGAGGCATCTACTTTTATACTACATAATATTGTTATTGCAATTGTTACTACAAAAAATAATAATTTTTTCATATGTTCCTCCTTCTTGCCATCGATATTAACAGAACTTTTTTTGGAAGACAAATTGTATATTTTTTTATTTTGCTTTGATTTTCTGCTTAAAATGTAAGTGATAGTAAATGAATTTTGAGTTTTTATTTCATTTTCTATTTAGCATATACAAATATCATAAAAAATAGAAATATGGTATAATCTTTATAAAGAGGTGATATTGTGACAGATATTGAAATTGCAAGAAATGCTAATAAGAAAGATATTCGACAAGTGGCATCTTCTTTGGGACTTAGTGAAGAGGATTATATTTTATATGGAACTGATAAGGCAAAAATTATACAAAGTTCTAAGGAAGCACATGGAAAATTAATTTTGGTAACTGCTATTAGTCCTACACCATATGGTGAAGGTAAAACTACGGTTAGTATTGGATTAGGGGATGCTTTTCATCAACTAGGAAAAAAGGTCGTTTTAGCGTTAAGGCAACCTTCCATGGGGCCAGTATTTGGAATGAAAGGTGGTGCAGCAGGTGGTGGTTATAGTCAAGTAATTCCTATGGATGATATTAATTTACATTTTACTGGGGATTTTCATGCTATTACTGCTGCTAATGATTTATTATGTGCAGCAATTGATAATCATATTTATCATGGCAATGAATTAGGTATTGACGAGGTTATTTTTAATCGTTGTCTGGATGTTAATGATAGAGCTTTAAGACGAATTCAATTGGATCATCGTAAAGAAAAGTTTAATATTACAGCTGCGAGTGAAATTATGGCATTATTTTGTCTTGCTGATTCATTAGATGATTTAAAAGAGATGCTTGGAAATATTGTTATTGGTTATACGAAAGAAAAAAAGCTAATTTATGCTAAAGATTTACATATCGAAGGTTCATTAGTTACTTTATTAAAGGATGCTTTTTATCCTAACTTGGTTCAAACTTTAGAAAATACACCTGCTATTATTCATGGAGGACCTTTTGCTAATATTGCGCATGGATGTAATAGTATTGTAGCGACTAAACTTGGTTTATCTTTGGGAGATTATGTCATTACAGAAGCTGGATTTGGTGCTGATCTTGGTTGTGAAAAATTTTTAGATATCAAATGTAGAAAAGCTGGCTTTTCACCGGATGCTATTGTACTAGTCGCAACAATTAAGGCCTTAAAATATAATGCTGGTGTTGGTAAGAATGATATTTTATTAGAAAATGTTTCTGCCGTTGAAGAGGGACTTTGTAATTTGGATGCGCATGTCCAGAATTTGAGATTGTTTGGTATCCCTGTTGTTGTTTGCTTAAATGCATATGATACGGATACTGATGATGAACATCAAGTAGTTTTAAATTGGTGTTCGAAAAATGATATTCCTGTAGCGATTAGTTGGGCATATCGTGATGGAGGAAAAGGAGCAATTTCTTTGGCAGAGGTAGTGGATAAGGTTTTAACCTTTCCGAAGGACTTTCATTATCTTTATGAAGATGGTGATAGTATTCAAGATAAAATTTATCAACTAGCTACTAAAATTTATCATGCAAGTCAAGTAGAGTATAGTGATCAAGCTCTAGAAAAGATTCAATTATTGGAAGAAAATAATCTATCTTATCTTCCAATATGTGGTGCTAAGACACAGTATTCTTTATCAGACGATGCTAAAAAACTTGGTAATCCTAAGGATTATACGATTTATGTTAGAGATATTGAACTTTATCATGGTGCAGGATTTATCACAGTATTATTTGGTAGTATTTTAAGAATGCCAGGATTACCAAAGCATCCAAATTATGAAAAAATAGATTTGGTAGATGGAAAAATTATTGGACTCAGTTAAGATACCTCTAGATTTCTGAGGTTTTCTTATATAAAAAAAGACTATCGATAAAAATTTATCCATAGTCCATATTTCTCCATTTTTCTATCTTTTTTTCCTTTAATATGAGTTTCATAAAGGTAGATACTCTATGATGTACTTTTTAGTCATTTTTCTATCCTTTTCTACACTAAATATACTATATTTTTGTGTTTTTTACAATTGATTTTATGTTTTACTAGTTATTTTTTGTAACAGTTCAGACATCAAATAAATAATTGTACACAATTTAATGAAAGTCATATTGTAAAATAAGGGTTTTAT
>CALVTC010000052.1 GCA_944359885.1 uncultured Bacilli bacterium
CCTGCATATCAACAAAAAAAGCAGCACCACTGCTGCTTATAATTCTAAATGGCAGGGGATGAGAGAATCGAACTCCCAACAGTGGTTTTGGAGACCATTATTATACCATTTAACTAATCCCCTATTGATTAAAATCATCAAATCATTCCTATCAGGGAACATATAAATTATAAAGTAAAATATAAGCTTTGTCAATTATCTAAAATAAGATTGTACTAAGATTATCTAAAATAAGATTGTACTAAGAAGCTTTACAATAATTTATGCAACCGCAAAAAATAATATGAAAAAAGGAATTTAAAATGACAAATAGAATACAAAAAAACAAAAATTATACATAAATAGACATTTTATTTTCACAAAAATGTTGTCAAGAAACTTTATTGTTAAGATGAGAATAAATATGGTAAATAACGGTTGCAAACAAAGAACCACTAAGTGAACTGATTAGATAAAAAGGAATTTGACGTAAACCATCTGAGTTGACAAATAGATTAGAAATTAAAGCTCTTACAGGGTTTACACTACCACCAGTATAAGGAATAGAAAATAATAACAACCAAAATAGTGCAATACCTAAATAAAGTCCCTCTCTTCTATGCTTTTTAGCTTTTTTATGGACAAGACAAAAACAAAAAACAAAAAGGAAACAAAGTAAAAATTCAACCAAGATAATGACACCTAGTGGGACTTTAAACATACTAAAATTTCCATATCCTATAACAAGTTGAGAAATTTGATTTGAAAAACATATATATAAAAGAGCACCAGCACAAATTCCTCCTAACATTTGCCATATTATGGTAAATAAAAACTGCTTTGTACTTATTTTGTTTCTGAGCCATAAAGAAAAGGTAAATATAGGATTAATTTCTACTTTACAAATCGTATTACTAAGAGAATAAAGAATTCCAAAAAATAAAGAATATCCTAGTGCAATAATAAAAAACTGTAAGATAAAATTAGAAGAGGATAAATAAGAAAATGCAAAAAGCTCAACGATACTACCAGCTAATAAGTGCCATCCACTACAAAAAAATTCCAAAATATTTTTTTTTATATTTTCCCCTCCTCGTAAAAGTAAAAAATATCTTAACATAAAATTCAAAAGAAAAAAAGGAAAAATGAATTTGAAATAAAAAAAGTAAATTAGGAGTTTTCTAAACTAATTTACTTTTCATATTTATGCAAAACTTATTTTGCTCTATGAGCGGTTTTTTGAATTTCAATAGGAATACTTGGTTGAAAAGCTTGTGCTTCAACAATTTGTGTATGAAATATATAATGATTGTCATAATCTAACTTTGCTTCATTAGAATATTCTGAATGGAAGTTATCACTTCTTTCATACTCTAGATAATATTGATATCTAGCTAAAGAAGTGATGAAATCATTTGCAATTTTTTCAACAGTATATCCAGGGCGCAAAGTACCAAATGAAACAGTAATTTGAGCACTAGTTAATAATGAATCCACCTCAGTAGATGAAGGAATAGTAGTATAAACAACATCACCATTTTCTAAAGGTTGATACTGAGCTATACCAGCTAAAGCATCAGTTTCCCAACCATCTTGTTTGAAAGTTACTTCCATTGCTTTTAACAACGCTTCTGAATCAGTAACTTCATCATTTTTATAAGGACCAATAAGCGCGACATTTTCTCCAGCTACCATTTGTTGATCAATTGTAATAATGGTTGCATTATCATGTTTAATATTATCATTCTTGATAGAAGTTTGAAACTGAATTCCTCGTTCTTCTAGAGCACTACAAATTTTTTTAAAAAAATTATTCCCACAATCATTGTCATTTAAAATAACATTTAAATTATTAATCTTTTCTGCAGATACAACCACCGTATTAGGTTTTAGCATACTATCTACACTATCTGTATAGTTTAGTTGAGTAAAAAAATCATTTTTCTCAACAGCATCACTTTCGATATCAGTGTTTTGAACAGTTCCTAAATAATCGTCTTCTCCCTTTGTAAAATTCATAGCATCACCTCATAATAAATTATATAAAAGTAAATCTACAAAGTCAAAGAACTTGACATAACTTGTCGTCAAAAGACTTTGGAAAACGTCAATATATTGGAAAGTATGATAAAATGATGCTGTAAGGAAGTGGTGAGATGGAAGTGACAAAGAAAAAAATAACAAAAAAAAGAATAATCATAGGATTATTATGCTTAATTTTAATATTAAGTACCATTGGATATTTATATATCATTTATATTGCGAAAGAAGAACCAAAACCCAGTAAAAAGAAACCTGCTACACCTGAAACTGAAGAAAAAAAATTAACCATCGTAAATGAAGACAGTAATGAAAGACCAATAGCAGTAATGATAGATAACAATATAGGAAATGGTCGTCACGCAGGTTTACAAGATTCATATATAAACTATGAAATTATCGTTGAAGGAGGCTTAACTAGAATAATGGCCTTATTTAAGGATAAAGATGTATCCTTAATTGGCCCAGTTCGTAGTTCTAGACATTATTTTTTAGACTATGCCTTAGAAAGCGATGCTATTTATGCACACTATGGCTGGAGCACGTATGCTCAAAATGATATTAGAGCATTAGGTGTTAATAATATTAATGGGCTATATGATGAAGCACCATTCTGGAGAGACACATCAATTGCAGCACCACATAATGTGTTTACTTCAACAGATAACCTATATAATTATGCCAATAGCAAAACTTATTCTCCAACAACCAGCAACTGGAAATTATTAAACTATACAACAGAAGAAGTAAATCTAAATACCCCAGATTCAACAATAACCCAGATAAATCCAGAAACTGGTGAAGAAGAAACAGTACCCGCACCAAAGGAAGAGCTATTATCAGCAAATTCAATTATAATTCCTTATTCATACTATCAAACTAGAAGTTATACTTATGACAATGAAAGAAAGGTATATCTAAGATATATGAATGATAGTCCACATATGGATAAAACAACGGGGCAACAACTATATTATAAAAATATTATTATTCAACGAGTAAGAAATTATCAACTAGATAACGAAGGAAGACAAGACCTGGATACAGTAGGAACTGGGGATGGATACTATATTACAAATGGTTATGCCCTACCAATTAACTGGACAAAATCCGGAAGAAGTGCTAAAACTATATATACATACACAGATGGTAGCGAAGTTGAAATTAATGATGGGAATACATTTATTCAAATTATGCCAACAACATATACACCTACCATCAACTAGAAAGGAAGACACATGAAAGTAGGAGTATTTGGATGTGGGGCATACGGTATGGCTCTAAGTAGTATTATGACAGACAATAATTGTGACATTACAATGTGGACAAAATTTGAAGATGAAAAAAAGAATCTTGAAATAACAAGGAAAAATGAGCGATTAATTCCTAATTTTTCTATATCCGACAAGATAAAAGTAACAACAGATATTGAAGAATGTATAAAAGATAAAGATTTATTAATTATCGCAATACCTGCCGCCTTTATTGATTCACTAGCATGCGCAATGAAACCATATATTAAAAACAATCACATTATAATTGCAACCAAAGGAATCGAGCAAGAAACAGGTTTATTTATTCATGAAATTTTAGAAAAGTATCTAGATACCAAAAATATTGCAGTTATAAGTGGTCCGTCATTTGCAATTGATCTTGTATCAAAAATGCCAGCAGGGTTAACTCTTGCGACAAAAAACAAAAAAACAGAAGAACTAGCAAGGATAGCTCTAGCAAATCGATATATAAAATTAAGAACTACAAAAGATATTATTGGAACAGAAATTTGTGGTTCTATTAAAAATGTAATAGCATTATCTGCAGGAATGCTAGATGGTCTCGGCGCAAGTGATTCTACCAAAGCAATGTTATTAACAGAAGCAATTCATGACATGAGAGAAATTATAAAGGCCTTTGATGGAGATAAGAAAACAGTGTTATCATTTGCCGGTTTTGGTGATTTACTATTAACCTGTACTTCTGTAAAAAGTAGAAACTTTAGTTTTGGAAAATTGCTAGGAGAAAAAAGGACAAAGGAAGAGATTAAATCATATCTAGAAAATACCACGGTAGAAGGATTCTATACCCTAAAATCAATATATAAATTATTAAAAAACAAAAAAATATTAATCCCAATTATTGATTTAATTTACAGCATAGCAGTAAAAGGAAAAAATCCAGAGTCCTTATTAACTTTTCTTGTGGAAAAAGAATAGAAGGGCACACGTGCTCTTTTTTATACTTTAAATTATAGAACATATGATATAATAAAAAAAGTTAAGGAGGGAAGATATGTCAGCATATAAGATTCCAATTACAACTGCATTTATTTTCTTCCCAATAATAGCATTCTTTTTCACATTACCATATCTAATTTATCAATATAGAAAATATGGTTCTATCCCGTTATTAAGAAGTATCATAATATATAGTTTTATTTTATATCTATTGTGCACTTATTTTCTTGTGATATTACCATTACCTTCAATAGAAGAAGTAAAAAAATTAACTACCCCAGCTACCCAATTAATACCTTTTCATTTTATAAAAGAACTATCTACAATTTCGTTCGATTGGGGGAATTTATCATCTTATATAAACCTGTTACAAAACAAAATTTTTTATATAGCTGGATTTAATATACTGTTAACAATTCCCTTTGGAATTTATTTAAGATATTATTTTGAATGCAAATGGTATCAAGTATTCCTGTTTGGTTTCTTATTAAGTCTATTTTTTGAAGTAACTCAACTAACGGGTCTATATGGAATTTATCCCAGAGCGTATCGTCTATTTGATGTAGATGACTTAATTTTAAACACTGCGGGAGCAATGCTTGGTTTCTTCTTAACGCCACTATTTTCTCTAGTATTACCAAGTCGGAAAGAATTAGATGAAAAAAGTTTTAAAAAAGGAAAAAAAGTAACATTATTTAGAAGAGGTCTCTCATATTGTATTGATACTTTTTTTCTAACAATTATAATAGGAACTATAAGTATACTGTTAAGTAATACTCCGTTAGGAAAAAATGCATTACTAATAGCAATCTGTCTTTATTATTTAGGGCTTCCACTAATAACAAACGGACAAACTTTAGGAAAGATGATTTTAAAAATAAAAGTGGTAGCAAAAGAAAACACTAAATATAAAAAAATAAGAATAGAATTAAGATATTTTTTAAGCTATATACTATTTTATTATCAATTTGTTATAATTAATATGTTAAAAGATATTTCTATGAATAATAACAATTGGACGGCAATAATAAATAGTAGTATCTTTGTATTAAGAGTTTATTTTTGTTTAAATGTACTAAGTATTATTTTTAGCCTGTTAAAAAAGAAAAAAGAATTTTTATATGAAAAAATAACAAAGACAGAAACAAAATCTACAATAGAATATATAGAGCAAGAAGATACCATAGTCAATGAGCAGGAGGAAAACAATGTTAGAATTAAAGAGGATAAGTAAAAGGTATAAGTCTAGTGATTTTGTACAACAGGCACTAAAAAACATTAATTTACAATTTAGAAAGAATGAGTTTGTAAGTATTTTAGGGCCAAGTGGAAGCGGGAAAACAACCTTACTAAATATTATTGGTGGACTAGATCACTATGATTCGGGTGACTTAATTATTAATAATAAGTCTACAAAAAAATATAAGGAAGATGATTGGAACGCATACCGCAATAATTGTATAGGTTTTATTTTTCAAAGTTACAATTTGATTAATCATATTTCCATACTAGAAAATGTAGAAATGGGAATGACTCTAAGCGGAGTATCTCCCAAGGAAAAAAGAAAAAGAGCGGAAGAAGTTTTGAAAAAAGTAGGTCTAACAGATCACATTCATAAAAAACCAAATCAATTATCCGGAGGTCAGATGCAACGTGTAGCAATTGCTAGAGCCCTAGCTAACAATCCCAATATTATTTTAGCAGATGAACCAACTGGGGCATTGGATACCAAAACCAGTAACCAAATCATGGCTTTAATAAAAGAAATATCAAAAGATAAATTAGTAATCATGGTAACGCACAATAGAGAATTAGCAGAAAAATATTCCACAAGAATTGTGGAATTAAGAGACGGAGAATTAACTAATGACTCAAATCCTGTGGAAAAGGAGAAAAAGAATCAGAAAGAATTTATAATTAAAAAAACAGCGATGAATTTTTGGACTGCCTTAAAATTATCATTTAATAACATAAAAACTAAAAAAGGTAGAACAGCTTTAACAGCTTTTGCCTCTTCCATTGGAATCATAGGAATTGCTCTCATTTTATCTTTATCAAATGGATTTCAAGCAAAAATTGATGAGTATGAGGCAGATACTCTATCGCAAATGCCAATTACTATAAGTACGCAAGCAATGAATATGAATGAAAAGACAATGCAAGAAATAATGCAAAATAACAATAAGCATAAAGAATATACAAATAAACAAATTATTTACCCAAGAGAAAATGAACTAGAAACAATGATGCATATAAATAAAATTGATCAAGACTATATAGATTATATAGAATCTATAGATAAAGACCAATTAAATGCCATTGGATATGAGTATGGTACAACTTTAAATGTGATAACTAAGAAAGTAGATGGAACTTATGCATCAGTACCTACGGCTACAAATTATTCAATATCATCAACTTCTTTAACAGGAATTATGGGATGGACTTTATATCCAGATAGCTTACAAGGAAAAAGCACGTTAGAGAAAGACTATGATATTTTAGCAGGAAAAATAAATCAAGAAGAACCAGGAATTGTATTAGCAGTAAATATAAGAAATGAGTTGGATAAATCAACACTAGAACAATTGGGGTTCGATGTTACTGAGAATCTTTCTTTTGAAGAAGTGTTAAACAAGGAATTGAAAGTAATACCAAATGATATTTATTACAAAGAGGTAAATAATTATTTCGTACCAAGTACGGATTATGAAGCAATGTATAAAGATGATTTAGCCATTACTATTAAAATACAAGCTATTATCCGAGGAAAAGAAGAAAAGAATGAATTAACCCAATCAGGTATTTATTATAACAGTGCTTTGGTAGACAAAATAATTCAGGAAAACAAGGAAAGCGCAATTGTTAATTACCAAAAAGAAGTAAATTATAATGTCTTAACTGGTCAAGCATTCGATAAGACTACATCGACAGTAACAAAAGAAAATATTTTAGGAGTACTGGGTGCAGAGGTAACCCCGTCTATTATCTATTTGTATCCAAAAGATTTTGAAACAAAAGACTATATTACAAACTATCTAGACGAATATAATAAAGGAAAAGAAGAAACAGACAAAATTTTATATACAGACTATGCCGCAATGATTAGCAGTCTGTCAGGAAGCATTATGGATGCAGTAACCTATGTATTAATTGCCTTCTCCTCTATTTCATTAATTGTTTCTTGTATCATGATTGCAATTATTACGTATATATCAGTATTGGAAAGAACAAAAGAAATTGGAATTCTACGTGCGTTAGGTGCTAGAAAAAAAGATATTAAGAGAGTATTTAACGCGGAAACTTTTCTAATAGGAATCTTTTCTGGATTATTAGGAATTATAATTGCCGAAATATTAACGATTCCCACAAATCGAATTATAGAAAATTTATCAGATTTGGCAAATGTTGCCCAATTAAATCCAATTCATGCTATAATATTGATATTAGTAAGTGTAACATTGACAATCATTGGAGGATTGATACCAGCAAGTATTGCCTCTAAAAAAGATCCAGTAGAAGCACTTCGAACAGAATAGGAGAAGAGTATGGAAAATTTAATGAAAAAGTATTTAAAATCTTCAGTTATAACATCAACGATTTTAATAATTTTAGGATTTTTGCTGATTTTTCAATCAGAAACAACAATTATGATGATTTCTTATATAATTGGTGGAGTTTTGATTGCAATTGGGGCATTAGCATTAATTCGTTATGTGAGAAATGGAGAAAGTCCACTGCTTAGGAATGAATTAGATATTGTATATGGTATTGTTACTGTTATATTTGGAATTATTATCATAAAAAACTATCAAGCTATTGCCAGTATCATACCAGCAGTAATTGGAATTGCTATCATTATTAGCAGTGCAGGGAAATTGAATTATGCGTTTCAATTGAAGTCAGAAGAAAAAAGTTTGTGGAAAACAACAATGGTAATTTCCATTATTAGTACTATTTTTGGTGTGGTTTTGTTATTCAATCCATTTCAAGCAGCTCTAGGAATTATGAAAATCATTGGAATTTTCATTATTATCTATGCAGTTTTAGATTTGCTTTCAACAATAGCAATTAAAAGTAGTGTAACAAAAATACATAAAGCAGTGGAAGAAACGATTACTGATGCAGAGATTATCAACGAAGAAGAGCCAAATAATGAAAAGAAAAAAAATACTAAAGAAAAAAGAAATCAAAAAAATAAAGGGAGGAAATGAAATTGTATAAACTGTTATTAATTGCCAGTTTTTCAGACTTATTGGAAGATTGGAACGAAAAATTGGATTCGATAGCCTCTCAATACATGGACAGTCCATTTTTTGGAGCTTTAGTAGTAATTGTAATATTTGCCTTTGGTTGCTGGGCGATTTCCTATTTAACAAAGAAATAAGAATTAAAGTAGACGTAAAAAACTGATATGACCATCGTTTCTTGATCATAAGAAACAAGGTTCTATTATAAGAGCGGTCTACTTTTTAAATGAACCAATAAAATAAATTGAGATATTGAATTATACATAATCAGGGATACATTAGTATTATTTTTTTAATATAAGATAATGCGCAATGATTTAATTACTATTTTATATATGAAATCTACATTCAAGAAAAAGTGAATTCTATATTTTAAATTAACACGAAAAATAGAGTTGCAAAATATTTTTATCTTTAACAAAAAAGTGGATTAATCATTTACTTTGTTCTTAGTTGAAAAAAACAAGAAAAAAAGTTATAATACAAAAGAAGTGAGGTAAAAAATGGAGGAAGAAAAGTTAGAAATAGGAAAGAAATATCAAATTCATAGCTACAAACATGATAGTAAAATTCACAGGTCTTGGGATGAAGCGGTTTTACTAGATATTAAAGAAGACTATTTGATTTTTGGTAATGAAAAAACTAAAGTAACAGAATCAGATGGAAGAACTTGGCACACAAAAGAACCAGCGGTTTTATATTTTTTCAAAAATCAATGGTTTAATATTATAGGTCAATGTAAAAAAAATGGAATTTACTATTATTGTAATATTGCCTCTCCTTATATAATAGAAGAGGGAACGATTAAATATATCGATTATGATTTGGATTTAAGAGTATTTCCAGATGGTAGTTTTAAAGTATTAGATAGAGGAGAATATAAATATCATAAATCAATTATGCATTATTCTGATGACTTAGATATGATTTTGAAATCAGAGCTAACAACTTTAATAGAGTTAGTTAGAAATAAATCATCAATATTTAATACAGATACTATAGAGAAATACAACCATATCTATAACAAATTAAAACATCAAAAAAAAGAAGTAAATTAAAACAGCGTAAAATGTAAAAAACAATTTCAAATTAAAATATTGGGTGTAAAATTATTATAAAAAAACTTACAGATTAGAAATTATAATCAAGTAAAAAAATAAAAATTAGAAAATGAAGATAAAAAGAATAAGTGAGTGAAAACTTGCTAATTTTTTTATTTATTAATAAATATAGTAGAAACAAATTATAAAAATATACATAAATTCAAAATAATAATGAACAAACAAACCTAATTTAAATAAAAAAAAGAAGATTTAAATCACAATAAAATTCAGTAGAAAAAAGTATAATTTTAGAAATTAAAAAGAAAAAACAGAAAAAAACAAAAAAAGTGAAAAAAATGTGAAAATTTTGTTGACTTTACAAATTTAATTTGATATATTAACAATGCAACTCAGAAATATCACAAAAAAACAGTAATGATCTTTGAAAACTAAGCAAAACGTCAACTTTGAGACAGTTAGGATTGAACAATAAAACAAACTA
>CALVTC010000053.1 GCA_944359885.1 uncultured Bacilli bacterium
TCTATCTTCTTTTTTAATTCATCCTCAAACTCTAATTCTTTCTTAACAATATTAATCATTTAAACCTGTCCTTTCTTTAATTAACAAAAAAAATACCAACTTCTTTTAGAAATTGATATTTTCTATATTAAATCCAAAACTTTAAAAGTCTGGACAGATTTCCCAATGGTGCGGGTAACAGGAGTTGAACCTGCACGTCTGGGACACTAGATCCTAAGTCTAGCGCGTCTGCCAATTCCGCCATACCCGCAACTGATAATGGTGGACCCTACTGGACTCGAACCAGTGACCGCCCGGTTATGAGCCGGATGCTCTAACCAACTGAGCTAAGGGTCCATGACTTACTAATCATATCATATTTCTGGGCGGTCTGCAAGTACCTTTTTCTTTTTTTATAAGAAAAATTACACTCTGAAATATTTATTGATTAGTACTATTTATTTTCTTTGCTGCCACAATTAAGAATGTATCCTCGGGGTTAAAATAACATGTTTGTAAAATGAGAATGTCATCATATCTATTAACTTCTACTCCTGTGTTATATACAGACTGATCTTTTAACCAAATGAGGTGATTGGCATATTCTTCTGTATTATAATTTAAGTTTACATGCTGAAAATCATCTGTTGCTATATAGATAGAAAATATTTGATATTGATAACTGGCATCTTCTGTTTGAAAATATATTTTTGAATGATTATTATAATAGGATTCATCTAGATAGTTTTCTAGCAAATTAAATTCTGTATATACATTTTCTGAATTGTGACCATAGATAATTATTTTTCTGTCAGTTGTATGATTTCTATAATCTAGATAAACACTTCCTAGACTATTTCTTGATTTATCTAATAAGTGATTTAGATAATAGTCATTGTCTGTACTTTGAGCAACGGGTACTCTCATATTTGTATTTTCTATGGATAATTCACCAATAATATCTGTATTGTTAAATTCTTGTTGATATCTCTTAACAACATTAGTTGTATCTGTAGTCTCATCTATTGATTCTGCTATTTCTTGGTATTCCGTTGTAATTTGTTGTTTTGCATTTTGGTCTTTTTTATCTTTTGATGAAGTATTATTTAATAGTAAAAAAACACATGAACAAATTATAGTAAGACTTATTATCCCTATGATTCCTACTTTTTTATAATTCATATAATCACCTCTTTTTAAAAGATAAGGAACTCCAGTTGGAATTCCTTTTTCTTTTATTTTTTCAATACAACTAGATTAGCGCTACCTAAAGTAAATAATACTACTAAAAGTTGAGTTGCTATTGAAGTATTATCAGTAACTCCAGTTTTAGGTGGTTCGATTTCCCAACCATCTGTACTTCCAGTTTCTTTTATACCCCATTTTGCATATACAGTTAATTCACTTACAGGTGTTCCATCAATTACTAATTTTGTAGAACCATCGAATTCAGTATTTAATAGTTTATATAATTCTTCGAAGTTTCCTTCTGCAGCATACTGAGCAGCTAATTCTTGGTCATCAGCAATATACCATCCTAAGAAAACATAACCTTCGCGAGATGCGATTGCTAAAACTTTTTCTGCTAGATTCATGCTGTTTCCAAAAATAGTAACATCTGATGAGAATCTTGTATTAAGACCTGTTAATAGGTCTGTATAACCATATCCAAACATTACTTTACCAGCTGTTCCTAAATTTGTAATGAATCCTTCTGTTGCATCGTATCTTAAAATAGATACTGGTGCCCAGATATATGCATTACCTGATACAGTTGGATCTAGGTCTTCACCTAATTCATTATATCTAAATGTATAAGTATGAAGTTTACCAGTATTTGGATCATAATATGTAAATGTATGTGATCCTTCTCCACCTACTTCTTTGTTTACATTTTGATGCAATACAAATTGTGTAAGTGCTGTATTATCGCTATTTACTGGTCCAGCAAATTGAACTTCGTCTTTAGATCCTTGACCAGATGGCATTGTTGGGTTTTGCTCTTGATGATATTTATTGTTTAGAGAGTCTGATGCAGAAACATTGTCTGAATCCACTTGAAGACTTCCACCTTCTACAACGGTGCTGCCAGAGTTACCTTTACCACTATTATAGTCATCGAAGATATCTTTTGATTCATCTCCGTTACCAGCTATTACTGAGTTTTCTAATACATAGAATGTAGCTTTTCCACTTGATGTGTCATATAGTGAGTAACCAGCTACTCCATCACTCATCATTGTAGAATTTTTGACATATACAGTTCCTTTTGCTACAAATCCAGCCCAGTAAGCAGAATCACCAGGTTTTACTTCCCAACCATATAGATCTTTGCCATATCCATTTTCATTGGTGATTATTTTAGAATCTGTAATATTAGTTACTGCATTTTCTATATATACGAAAACTCCTGGACCTCCATTATTATTTGAAGTTATCGTACTATTTTTAATGTCTATACTATTCTTATTAGAATTATATTTTGTGATACGTAAACCATAGTATGCATTATTTGATGTATCAATAGTGCTGTTTGTCGCATCAAATGAAACATTAGTTGTTCCATGAGAACCACTACCATTTATATTTAACGTTGAATCACTTACTTGAATGTAGAAATTGTTAATTCCTATTCCACCATTATCTTTAATATTTACAGTTGAATTATTTGTAATATTTAAAAGATATGGTGAACTCTGTCCAGTAATTCCATTACTACTGTTATTTGTAATATCTAATTTTGCATTATTAACATTGATATTAACACTTCCTGCATAATCAGTATTCATACAGAATCCTTGACTATTATGATCCATTTGTGTATAACTTCCCGGATTCATTTGATAAGTAAAATTACTTACTGTAATTGCAAAGATTGCTGCACGTTCATTGTTTTGAGCAATATATTTTGCACCTGACTCTAATGTCATAGATGCTTTTCCATACCCAAATACTGTAATTGCTGATCCTGATGTACCATGTCCCTGATTTTGGGAAACAGGTGATGAATAAGTAGGACTATCATGATCATCATAACCGTTACCATAATAGTTACTACTATTTGTGATTACACTATTAGTTATTGTTAGCGTTGCATTGCTGCTTAGTGTTAATGCACTAGTAATACCTGTTCCAGCTGTATAGTATCCAAGTCTTACTCCGTGATTGTGATCTGTTAGTGTTAAGTTACCACTTAATGTTACAGATCCAGTTTCTACAAATAGTGCTGCTGCTGGGTTACCTTTTGTACTAGCGTTTCCAACAATCGTTGCCGTATTTGCAGTGATTTCAGTATTGTAACCACGAATAATAAATTGTAATTCTGTGTAATTACCAGCAATACTGAAATTTAAATCGTTTTTGTCTACAGTAATTACTTTATGATAATTTTTACCATTTTTTGTAGTACTGTAGTCTCCACTAGCAATTGTAATATTATCTTGTGGAGTAGCATTTGCTAGGATATTATTAATTTCTTCTTGAGTAGTATCTGGTGTGATTGTATATTCCTCAGCATATACTGTGTTATTAAACAAGAAGAAGGCTAATACCCCTACCAATGCCATAGTAAACTTTTTCAGATTACTTGCCATATTTTTTCTCCTCTCTTACTTACTCCATTCATATTATGGCTAATATGATATAGAATATGTTATTTTTCATTAGATATGGCAAGACAAATTTCTCAACCATATCCCCCTGATTAGCTCACTATAATAAAGGTGTTGCTGTTTTTTGTCAAGAATTTTGTCGATTTTTGTCTTAGTTTTCTTGGAAACATCAAGTTTACATAAATTTTCAGAAAAAAAGACTCAAAATTTGAGTCTTGAGTCTTTCTTTTATTGTTGTTTACTTTTTCTAGTAACAGTTAATAATCCTAAGCTTCCTACAAGTATTGTTGCCATTAAATATAAAGTTGTATCATTGGTAGTGCTTATTTCTATTCCTGTTTTAGGAGGTTCTATCTCCCATCCATCAGTACTTCCGGTTTCAAATCCAGGAATATCTTCTGGAATTGTTGGAGCGTATACATAAACTACAACAATTTCTCCATCAATATATTTTCCTGTTTCTTCACCATCAATTGTTACTAATTGGTAACCTGCAAATTCTTTTTGATATGTTTGATAATCTCTTCCAACCATATCTTTCGTAATTACATCTTCTGTTAATACATTTCCAAAAATATCTACATATTGTGCAATTACGGTTCCTTTTAAAGCAGAATAAGTCCATTGTAAGTCTACCATAAATTCATAACCTAAGTAGGCATTTAATGTGTATGTACCATTATTTTTTAATTGTGTATTCTCAATTGTTGAAGTGCTATTTGGTGTTAATGTTCCAGCATTTTCTAAAATTACTTCATCACCTTTTGCTTCATCCCTCATATATTCACCAATTGAGAAATCTTCAGAATTTGCATCTCTTATTGTATCATCTTCAAACCCAAATGATAGGTTTTTATTGTAGAAGAAGTCATAACTTAAAGCAATTACATCAGGATTTGTTTCAAGATTATAAGTAAATCCTTTTTCTACTCCTTGCATAGAAAATAAATCATCTAATGCTTCTTCTGATAAATCGACAATTCTTGTTGCTTGTGTATTATATTTTTTATTATAATATTCTAGAATATATTCTTCGACAGAATTATATCCATGCTCTTTTAATGCTTCATCTATTTCATCTTTGATTGCAGGATTAGCTGGACTACTCCAAATAATACTATTAAAAATAGTTGTATTATTGTAAAGTGGGTCACTTTCTCCTAATATTTCTCTTATGATACCATCTGGAAATTGATCAAGTCTTGTGTTGTTTGTTTCATATTTATTATTATAAAAATTAAGTAAATACTTTGTGTAATCAGCAAAACCGTTTACATATCCATTTTCTCTTAAAGCACTATCAATTGCCTCATCTGTCATAGCAGCATTATTAGAATTTGGAATTAATGCTTGTAGTGCTGTGTTATATGTTCTATTAAAATGATAATTATCATTTACTGTTTCTCCATTAAATAACGGAGTATCTTTTGCTGGATTTGTTACTTCCTCTGTATATTGTTTATAGACAATATCTTCTGTTGGGAAAATTTCAAATGATGTTTCATCGTAATTATAGGTATATTTTGACAGATTATTAATAGTAAAATTAACTGTCATGCTATCTCCTGGTTGTAAATCGTTGCTCATCTCGAAGTTACCAGTATATTCATCTTCCAAATATTCTGATATAGCTTTTGATATTTCTTGAAATACATCAGGTGCTATTACAATTGTATCTAGTTCATAATCTTCTGGTATTGTAATTGTAACATTAGCAACTGCTTCGAAGAAATAAGAAATAGTAACATCTATGTCATATTCGATAATTAGGCCTTCGCTTGTTACTTTTCTTTCTGGTTGAAGTGTTTGCCATCTAGATGTATTTTCTTGTGCTACTTCTTGTTGTGAGTCTGTTTCTTCTAATGCGAATGTTGTTGGCATGCACAAGAAGAATGCAAATAATGCTACCATTGCTATGGTAAGCTTTTTAAAGTTTCTTGCCATTATCCTCTCTCCTTTTCTTATTCATCATGTATTTGGCTTTTACATGATGTTTTCATTGGATATGGCAATTAACCCCTCTAAACCATATCCCCCTGAATCAGCTTACTATAATAAAGGTGGAGTCGATTTTTGTCAAGAAATGTTTCTTTTTTTCGTAAAAAAACTGCCCACTTATGTGAACAGTTAAAAACTAATTTCTTTTTCTTTTTGATAACAATTGATGGCACTACGGATAACATCATCCATATCATAATATTTATATTCTGCTAGTCTTCCTCCAAATATAACATTTTCTTCTTGATTGGTTAACTCTTGATATTTTTCTTTTAGTTTGTTGTTTTTATCATCGTTAATGACATAGTAGGCTTCTTTTTCTGGAGTCCAATCATCTGGGTATTCATAAGTTACTACTGTTTTTTTACTTTCTGTATTTTCAAAATGTTTGTGTTCAATTACTCTCGTATAATCTACTTCTTTTCCTGTATAGTTTACAACAGTATTGCCCTGAAAATTTTCTTGGTCTAATATTTTGGTATCAAACCTTAAAGAACGGTACTCTAATCTTCCTAATTTACAATCAAAGTATTCATCTAACATACCTGTATATACAATTTTTTTAGCAATTCCTTTATAATAGTCTTTCTTTAGTAGGAAATCTTCTTCTAATTTAATCTCGATTCCTTCTAACATCTTTTCTACTAATTTTGTATATCCACCAATTGGTATTCCTTGAAATTTATCGTTAAAATAGTTATTATCATAAACAAATCTTACTGGCAGTCTTTTAATAATAAACGCAGGTAAGTTGGTGCACTTTCTATTCCATTGTTTTTCTGTATAACCTTTTACTAGTTTTTCATAAATCGTTCTTCCTACTAGAGATATCGCTTGTTCTTCTAAATTTCGTGGTTCATGGGTGATTTCTTTTCTTTCCTCTTCAATGTGTCTTTTAGCATCATCTGGTGTTATTACATCATCCCAAATTTTTGCAAATGTGTTCATATTGAATGGCATATTATATACTTCGTTTTTGTATCTAGCAATTGGTGAATTTGTATATCTATTAAATTCTACGAAGGAATTGACGTAATCCCAAACTTCTTTATCATCTGTATGAAAAATATGAGCTCCATATTTGTGAACGTTAATTCCTTCAATTTCTTCTGTATAGATATTTCCTGAGATATGGGATCTTTTTTCAATTACTAAAACTTTTTTTCCATCTTTCTTTGCTAGATTTGCAAAAGTTGCTCCATATAGACCTGCCCCTACTATTATATAATCGTATTTCATATATATCCTTTCTAAAAAGAAAAAGTATAGATAAAACTATACTCTTACTGATTACTATATTTTCTATATAGTTCTATTCGTTCATTAATTCTTGTTTTACCTAATATTTTCATGATTGAAAATAAATCTGGAGACTTGGTTCTTCCTGTTATCATGACTCGGAGTGCCTCACAAATATCTCCAACATGGCCTTTATAATTATCTGGAGACTTCTTATATTCTTTTGGAGTAGCTGCGTATCCATTTTCAACAGCAAATTCTTTTGTTTTGTTGAACCATTCTTCATTTGTTGTAGATAAATCTATTACTTCTATATAATCTTTTATTAATTCTACATCGTAGGTTTTTTCACCCTCGTATTTAGCATAGTTTTCTTGTTTAAACATTTCATCAATCGCATAAGAAAACTCTTCTTTTACATCTGAATATTTGGCAATATCTTTTCTAGGACGAGGGACATCTTTTTCAATATTTAAGAATTTAATCATATCTTCTTTATTTTCTTTTAATAATTTATTGTAATCTGGATCAAATTTCTCAGTATAAGCAAGTGTTTCTTCGTATACTTCTTCTCCACTCTTACGTGAGAAATAAGTTTTACAAAGATTTGTTAGTTTTGCTTCATCAAACGATGTTCCTCCTATTGCTTGCTTATCAAAAGAAAAGGTAAAGTCATCAATCGTTTTATCTTGGTTATTTAAATACCACTCTTCAAAGTTGGTATTAGCAATTGTTGCAAGATATAAATGAAGTGCTTTTATTGGTATACCTGCTTCTTCATAGAATTTTGCTCCGGCCCAAGGATCTTTTCTTTTCGATAATTTTCTAATGGCACCAGTTTCGCTATCTTTAATTGTGATTGGAGCAATATGAGCATATTTTGGAATATTAAAACCTAATATTTCAAATAATTGAATATGTACTGGCAAGCTAGATACCCATTCATCTCCACGGATCACATGTGTTGTATGCATTAAGTGGTCATCAATTACGTGAGCGAAATGATATGTTGGAGTGCCATCTTTTTTTAATAGAACAATATCCATATCATTTTCAGGAAATTTCATTTTTCCTTTGATACAGTCTACTACTTCTATTTGTTTATTAGGGTCTCCAGGAGATTTTAATCTAATTACATATTCTTCTTTATTAGCAAGATGCTCTTTTACTTCTTCTAATGATAAATCTCTATCGGTTGCATACATACCATAAATTCCAATTTTCGTTTTATTAATTTCTTGTTCTTCTCTGATTGATGCTATTTCTTCTTCTGTCATAAAGCATGGATAAGCAAATCCTTTTACAATCAAATCCTTTACATATGTTTGGTAGATTTCTGTTCTTTCGCTTTGTTTATATGGGCCATATTCTCCTTTAAAGCTATATCCTTCTGTAGGAATAATATCAAATCCTTTTAAAACACTCGTGATATTTTCAACTCCACCAGCTACAGCTCTTTTTTGATCTGTATCTTCGATTCTTAAAAAGAAAGAACCACCACTTTGTCTTGCATATACCATGTCACAAAAAGCAGAAAATAAGTTACCTAGGTGTACACTTCCTGTAGGACTTGGGCCATATCTTGTTACCATGGCACCAGCTTTTAAATTTCTTTCTGGGTATATTTTTTCATATTCTTCTTTTGTTCTTTTTATATTTGGAAAAAGGATTTCAGATAATTCTATACGCTCTTTTTCTGTCATTTTCTCACCTCATTTGTTTTCTATTTAATGATAAACTAAAACCGTTAAAAAAGCAAGAAAAAAGCCCTCTTTCGAAGACTTGATATTCTTGGTTGCCCTAGTTAGAAATAAAAATGTATTTTATTATGTTTTATTTCTTTTTATTTTCTTTATATTTCAACAAATTATTTTATATATTTTTTTATACTTTATATTTTTTTATAGAATTAAGAGGTAAATAAGAGGTAAAATTTTATAATTTTTTTCATTAATTTATCAAAATCTGTTGACATTGGGTACCCTATGTGATATACTAGTATCATGAAAGGAGGGATAAAATGTTAAAAAACTTTTATGAATATTTTGGACTAGATGAATTAATCAAGTTTGGAACATTCAAAAAGCTAGCATTCTTCATCGCAGTTGAGTATTCGGTATTTGCGATAATCATGCTAGCATGGTAACTGGTCGAGGACGAAAGTCCTCTTCCGATATTAATTTTAACAAAAAGTAAATAAAAAGTAAAGGATGATAAAAAATGGAAAAATTTAACCAAAAAAAATATATTCAAGATTATCAAAAAGAGCATTATTCAATATTTAAAGTAAAATTAAAAAAAGAAGAAAAAAAAGAATTAGATGAACTATTAGCAAAGACAGAATTAAACCAAGCACAATTTTTAAGAAATGCTATTCAAGAATTAAGAAATAGGCAAAAAAAATAGCTCAGGAATAAATCCTGGGTTTTATTATGAGTTAGAAACTTCACACAATGGGCCACAGTCACATCTGAATCTAACTCCATCAGCTTCAAGAATGCCACTCCATTTGGTAAATATTTCGTAGGTAATTCTACTACTTTAACAGTAAATTTTTCGCTTTTTAACTCATTTTCTTTAAATTGAGTAAAATTATAACCACAAAAAAAGATTCACAAATCACAAAAGTGACCTGTGAGTTCTTTTATTTTTCTTTGATTTCAATTGCTTCGATAGCTTTTGATTGACC
>CALVTC010000054.1 GCA_944359885.1 uncultured Bacilli bacterium
AAGGCATAAATTGCATTATACCTTTAAATACCAACATTTTTATAAAACTTGCATTTAATTATTTAACTAACTGTTTTTTCGTATATCCGTCAATATTACAACTAACATCAAAACCTACTATCTCATTTTATACCAAAAAAACTAAAAATATGCATAATATTTTAGAGAAAAAAAGTAAAAGAATTACTTATTCCTCTACTTCTTCAAACTGAGAATTGTATAAATTAGCATAGAAACCATTTTTCTTAAGTAATTCTTCATGTGTTCCTTGTTCTACAATATCTCCTTCATTCATAACTAAAATCATATCTGCATTTTTAATAGTAGATAAACGATGGGCAATAATAAAACTTGTTCTTCCTTCCATCAATTTATCCATAGCCTCTTGAATTAATACTTCCGTACGAGTATCAACACTACTAGTAGCTTCATCCAAAATTAATATTTTAGGATTAGCTAAAATTACACGTGCAATGGTAAGTAATTGTTTTTGCCCACCACTGACATTATCTGCTTCTTCATTTAATACCATATTATATCCATCTGGTAAAGTCTTAATAAAATGATCAACACTAGCTGTTTGACAAGCTTCTTTTATCTCATTGTCTGTAGCATCTAATTTACCATAACGAATATTATCTTTTATAGTTCCATTAAATAACCAAGTATCCTGTAATACCATACCAAACATACGGCGAATATCACTTCGATTAAACTTTGTCATATCCTTTCCATCTATCAAAATACGACCACTGTTTAATTCATAAAAACGCATCAATAATTTTACAATCGTAGTCTTTCCAGCACCAGTAGGACCAACAATCGCAATTTTTTGTCCATCTTTAACTTTAGCACAGAAATCATGAATAATAATCTTGTTCTTATTATATCCAAAAGATACATGATCAAACTCTATATTACCATGTAATCCCTCTGTAGATAATGGATTTTCAATCTCTTGTACTTCTTCTTCTAAAGCTAAAAATTCAAACACTCGCTCGCTTGCTGCAACCGCAGACTGAACAGTATTCATTACCTGAGATAATTGATTAATCTGTTGTGTAAAGTTACGTACATATTGAGTAAAAGATAAGATATCTCCTACTTCAATACGGTCTTGAATAACCATATATCCACCTAAAATAGAAATTACTACATATCCTAAATTACCAATAAATTGCATAATAGGATGCATCGTAGTAGACAAGAATTGACTCTTCCATGCACTACGATATAAAGTTTGATTAATAGAATCAAATTTTTCAATAGCTTGATCTTCACCATTAAAAGCTTTAACAATATCATGGCCACCATAAATTTCTTCAACATGACCATTAATATGTCCTAAATAATCCTGCTGCATAGCAAAGTATTTTTGACTTCGCCTAACAACAATTCTAAGAACCAACATACAAACAGGAATAATAAGTACAGCAGCAATCGTCATAGGAATATTAATAGATATCATCATAATAAAAATTCCAATAATCGTTGCAATACTAGTAATAATTGTCGTAATAGATTGATTTAAAGCTTGAGACAAAGTATCAATATCGTTTGTAACAATAGATAAAACTTCACCATGCGTTTTAGTATCAAAATACTTCATTGGTAACTTATTAATTTTTTCACTTAATGCATTACGCAAACGATAAGATATATCATTAGATACTCCTGCCATAATCACACCCTGTATTCCAGAAAATAAAGCACTAATAATATATAAACCAACTAGAATAAGAGCTGTATGATTAATAACAGCAAAATCAATACCACCCGTATTAGAAATCTTTCTCATTAATCCATTAAATATTTCTGTCGTAATATTTCCCAAAATTTTAGGTCCAACGATTGTAAGTACAGTAGAACCAATTGCAAAAACAATAACGAAAAACATTGCCAACTTATAATCTTTTAAATAAGATAGAAGTTGTTTTAATGTCTTACCAAAATCTTTTGCTCTTTCTGGAGCAGCATTTCTACCACCTGGACCACCATGACCAAAACTAGGCATTTTCTAACTCCTCCTTACTTAACTGAGATAAAGCAATTTCTTTATACACAGTACAATTTTTCATTAGTTCCTTATGAGTACCAACACCGACAACACGACCCTCATCTAAAACAACAATCTTATCTGCATTCATAATTGTTGAAATACGTTGTGCAACAATAAGTACAGTCTTATCTTTCGTAATAGTTGCAAGCTCTGCACGAAGTTTTGCATCTGTCTTAAAGTCTAACGCTGAAAAACTATCATCAAAAACATAAATATCAGGATTTTTTGCTATCGCTCTAGCAATAGATAATCTTTGTTTCTGACCACCACTGACATTAGTACCACCTTGACTAATATCGTAATCAACACCACCTTTAAGCTTAGAAACAAACTCATCTGCTTGCGCAACTTTTAAGGCCTTATCAACATCACTATCTGTAATATTTTCATTACCATATTTAATATTCTCTTTAATTGTACCAGTGAATAGTACCCCTTTTTGTGGAACAAAACCTATCTTCTCACGAAGTGCTTTAATATCCACATCTTTAATATTTACACCATCTACCAATAATTCTCCATCTGTAACATCATAAAATCTTGGTATCAAATTAATTAAAGTAGATTTACCACTACCAGTAGAACCAATAAATGCGGTAGTTTCACCTGGATTTGCTACTAAGTCAACATCAGTAATAACATCATAATCAGCATCAGGATAACGGAAACTTACATTCCTAAACTCAACTTTACCACGTTCTTCCGGAATAAAGTCCACTAAGTGATCACTATTATAAATAGTATCTGGAGTCTCAATTATTTCCATAATACGTTTCGCAGATACATTAGCACGTGGTAACATAATAGACATCATGGAAATCATCAAGAATGCCATAATAATTTGCATCGTATATTGGATATATGCCATGATATCTCCAACTTGCATTGCACCAGTATCTACTCCCTTAGCTCCTTGATATACAATAACCAAACATACAAAATTCATAACAAGCATCATAATAGGCATCATAAAACTCATAGCCCGGTTAATAAATAAGTTGACCTTAGTAAGACGCTTATTAGCTTCCTCAAATCTCTCCTCTTCATGACGTTCATTAGAAAACGCACGAATTACAGGAAGACCAGATAAAATCTCACGAGTAACAAGATTTAACTTATCAATTAATTTTTGTACACGATTAAACTTAGGCATCGCAATTGCAAATAAAGTAACAACAACCGCTAAGATTGCAACTACTGCAACACCAATAATATAAGTCATATCAGCATTTGTACGCATTGCCTTCATAACACCACCAATACCAATAATTGGTGCATAGAAAACTACTCGAAGCAAGAAAACAACAACCATTTGTACTTGTTGAACATCATTCGTTGTTCTAGTAATTAACGAAGACTGACCATAAGTCTTAATTTCATTTTTAGAAAATCCTACAACTTTCGTAAATACTTTATGACGAAGTGTTTTAGCAAGTCTTGCAGCCATACGAGAGCCAATAAATACAATCAAAATTCCCACTGCCATCGCTGCAAAAGCAATACCTAACATAATAAGACCAACTTTTAAAATATACATGGTTTGAATATGGTCTGTATCAACACCAATTCTTTGATATTCCGCTTTTACATAACTAACTGCAGCTTGATCAATAATAGTATCTGGAATATCTTTAATCTTCTCATCAATAGATTGAAGCATTTTCTCCCTATCACTATCACTCATCATACTAAGAGCTTGTTGTAAAGTAACACCTTCAGGTAAATCAAAAGAAACAGTACTATCATTAGAACTACCGCTATTAGCATAACTTAAAATCATCATAGGTTCTGCCATAATAGAACTAATTTTATCTATATTGCTATCTTCTTTTAAAGAGTATATATCCTCGCCCTTATAAGTATCACTTTTCTCATAACTATCTAAAATATATTCTCGATCTTCACTATCCATAAACAATACTAAAGTATCAAGAGTATCTTCACCTATCTGTTCAATCGCAGCATTCTCAATACCACCTTGTTGTACACCAACATTAACAATCTTAGAAGTATAATCAGGTAATGTTAAATCAAGATAAGCTTGTACAAAAAGTAATAAAATAACTGCTAAAACAGAAAATATAGAACTTTTCAAATACTTAAAAACCTTTAACATGTACTATCCTCCTTATAAATTCCATAACATAGTATATGAATAATACGCCTATATTGTTTCCTGATATCAGAAACTTTATTTGTCTTTACCGCTTCTGTAATTCCCACAAGCAAATTATGCATAAATAAATGGAAAACAACCTCTAAGTCTTCACTCTTTAAATCTTTAGTAGAAATCACATCTTTTACTTGCAAAAACAAATCATGTCCAGGCCGTTCAAACTTTTCTCTATACATACTAAAATATAAAAACATATTCTTTAAAAACCTAGACAAATCGTGCGTAATAATCTCCTCTGTAAAAAAGTCAAACAACTTCAAAAAAGACTGTTCTAAATCACCATGACAAGAACGAATCACTTCAATTGTAAAAGCAATAATCTTCTTCTTATTCAATTCTAAAAGATAACCAAATAAATCATCTTTATCAACAAAATACATATAAAAACTTCCCCTAGGAATTCCAGCTTGTTGAATAATATGATTAACAGATGCCTCAGTATAACGAACCGTTGAAAACTCCATCATCGCAGCATCCAACAACTTTTGTTGTTTTTTAGAATCCAAGTTTAAAAAAGTCTGACTAGGCATATATTCCTCACCTTTACTATCTTATATATGACAAACTGTCATACAATTACAAATTATACATGACAGCTTGTCGTTTGTCAACAAAAAAAGTAAGATAACACTCTTACCTAAAATTATTAACATTATTATTCTATATATTTAAATACTCTTAACCATTCTTTTTCTTACTTTTTTTCTTAGAAAAATGATAAATTACAAATCCAACAAAGATAATAACCAAAATAATTAAAATAATATGAGAATACTGGCTCATAATATTTTCAATACTCTTCCAATTTTCTCCTACCTTATTACCAGCAAATAATAATACTGTATTCCATATAGCAGACCCAACAACTGTATATAGCAAAAATTTAGGCATTTCCATCTCACTCATACCAGCTGGAATAGAAATTAAACTTCTAACAACAGGAATAAAGCGACAAAAGAACACTGTTTTATTACCTTTTGTATCAAACCAATGATCTGCCTTATCAATATCACTCGTTTTAAGTCTTAAGATCTTACCAACTTTACCAGAAACAATTCGCTTTAATCTCTCTTTATTTAAAATTTTGCCAATATAATATAAAACAATCGCTCCGACAGTACTTCCTAATGTAGAAAATAAAATCATAAGAGGTAAACCTAACTTAGAATAAGTAGTCATAAATCCACCAAATAAAAGTACAACTTCTGATGGTATTGGTGGAAAAATATTCTCAATAAATATTAAAAAGAAAATACCAAAATACCCAAATTGATTCATAATCGAAATAACAAACTCTTCCATAAATCCTCCTAAATAAGCATAGTCTAAATCATTATAACATATTTCTCTTTTTTAACCAACAAGCAATAATAAAAGATACCAAGAAGGAAACAATACAAACAATGATAAAAGAAAACTCACTATTTCCAATAACACCAAGAGGAACATTCATTCCTAAAAAGGAAGAAATCATAGTAGGTATAGAAAATACAATGGTAATTCCCGCTAAGAATTTCATAATAGTATTTAAATTATTAGAAATAATACTTCCATAAGTATCCATAGTTGAATCTAAAATATCACGATAAATAATAGATGTTTCAATACATTGTTTATTTTCAATGATTGCATCCCCAAGAAGAATCTTATCTTCTTCCAACAAAGATATAACCTCTTCATTTTGAAGTCTTTCTAAAACATGACTATTTGCTTGCAAAGAAGTAAGAAAATATACCAAAGTTTTTTGCATATCTAAAAAATGAATCAATAATCGATTATTAGTAGAATAATAAGTATTTTTTTCCATTCTTTGAATATCTTCATCAATATGACTTAACATATCCAAATAAACTTCCGAAGTTTTTAAAAAGATTTGCAATAAAAATCGATTTCTTTGATAAATAAAAAACTCATCTATACTACCAGAAGCAAATTCATCCATAAAACTATGTCTCTTAAGAGATACAGTAATAATATGCGAATCATCGCAAAGAATAATTCCCAAAGGATAAGTAATATATTTATTTTTAATATTTTTATCTTTCATATAAGGAACATCAATCACAATTAAAGTTGCACTCCCTACTCTCTTAATTCTAGGAAGTTCCTTTTCCACCAAAACTTGAGAGATTAAAAATGCAGGAATAGAAAGCGAAGAAGAAACTTTATCCATCTCTTCTTTGGTAGGATCAATCAACCGAATCCAACAATCATTTTCTATTTCTTGACATGAATAAATAGAAGCATCATCAGCTTTACTCTTATAAATTTGCATCATATAAACACCCTCTTATTCTATTTTACATAGCTAACTATAATATAAAATAAATAGGATGTCAAGAAATTTGCCAAAATAAAAACCTGTGCAAAAGACAGGTTAATATCAACAATGGTACCATGTACGGGGTTCGAACCCGTGTATACTGCCTTGAGAGGGCAGCGTGTTAAACCACTTCACCAACATGGCATATCACAACAGAATAAGCATATCACAATTCTTAATCCTTGGCAAGAAAAAAGAGAGATAAATCTCCCATTATTGAAATCTTAAGACTTTTTGATAATTGTCTAAGTTTTTCTGAACCTCTTCCGAAAAAGGGGAAGAAGAAGCATCACTACTCTTGCAAGCACTCTTTCGTAAGTTTTCAAGTACTTGTTCTGGTAAAAGATAAGAATGGACCAAACAAGTATCTAAATAGTATTTCATTTCATTACCTGAATAGACTCCATCAATAATATCTCTACCATCAAAGATAGCACTTGCTGGACGATAATCAGAAAACATTTGTCTTTTATCTTTTCGCAAATAACCATTAAAATTATCTTTTTCTACTTCAATTCGGTTCTTCTCTAAATAATGATAAAATAAAGATGCAAATAAATATGTTAATACTTCTACGTTTTTAGCATCAATAGAAATACATGGTCCTTCTAACATTACTTCACCAGAAGAACGAGTTAAATTTAAAGAAAATTGATAGCTTTCACTGTCATTTACTGCCCGAATACTACTGACCAAACGAAAAGAATGTCTATTGCCCTTACTACTAGAACAAATACGATCCATTATCTGATAAGACTCCTCATATTGACTAAGCCAATTATCACAATATTGAATCAATGATTTCTTATTATCTAAATTAGAAGCAAAAAAATTTTCTTGCTGTAACCTCATAAATTCATCTCCCACTACATTATATCACAAACTCTAAAAATATGTAAGATTATGTCAAATTCACAAGGCAAAAAAAATAAAAAACATCAAAAAAACTCTATCAGTGATAAACTAATAATAGGAGGAAGAACATGAAAGATTATTTTGGATACAATAATAAAATATGTATAGTTACTGGTGCTGCATCTGGTATTGGAAAAGCAACAGCAGAACTATTAATAGAATTAGGAGCAGAAGTATATGCTCTAGACATAACCAAAACACAAATTACTGGAGTAAAAGAATTTATTGAAGTAGATTTAAGTAATAAAGAATCAATCGATAACGCTATGAACCAAGTGCCAACGCACATTGACTCATTCTTCGGAATCGCTGGTCTATCGGGAGCAAAAACCAATTATTATAAAACATTTACAGTAAATTATATCGCCAATAAATATATAACAGAATACTATTTAAAAAATAGAATGTCCTATGGAGGAACAATTGCCTATGTTACATCTACCGGAGGATTATACTGGGATAAATATGAAAATGAATTTGAAAAATTCACAAATGCTAAAACCTGGGATGAAATGATAAATGTTCTACACCAACAAGCAAAAGAAGATACATTAGGTATGATGGCATATCCATTATCAAAAAGAGCTCTAAACTATTACACTGCTAAACTTGCTATAGAACTAGGGCCAAAAAAAATAAGAGTAAATGCCCTACTTCCAGGCAGTACAGATACAGGAATGAAAAAAGAGTTTGAAGTAGAAGCAGGAGGCATGGATGCTTTAGTAGCAGAAACAGGAACCGCAAATCGTCTAGCTACTCCGGAAGAAATGGCCAAACCACTCGTATTTTTAAATAGTGATATGGCAAGCTTCATTAACGGTTTTCATCTAATCGCCGATGCTGGTGCTAATGCTATGGTAAAATTAAAATTAAAAAAAGATCGGATGAACATGCGCGTAGGATTAAAATTATTTAATTTAGGATTTGTCCAAACACAGCTAGCAAAGCAATTGGAACCTCTTAATGAAAAGGCAGATTCTACAAATGAAAACTTAAAAGAAGTAAATCAAAAAAATGATATAAAAGAAGAAAATAAAAAAGAAAATGATCCAGAATTATTAGGATAAAAAAGCTCGTTTTGCAATGAAACGAGTTTTTTAATAACCTATTTTCCTAACATATTAAGTAAATTAATCTTAAACATATCTTTTTCTGGATTAGTCTTAGAAATCATAACACCTTTATAAGTAGATAATTCTGCTCGATGACCTTCATCCAAAATACCTTCAGGTGTAATATTAGTTAAAAGAATAATATGCTTTTCTAAGTAAACAGTATAATGTAACATAATTTCTCCATGTACTTTAGCAAATAAATCATCTGTAGGTAATTTTAATTCATAAGTTACTGTATGATTTTTATCATTTCTACTAACTTCTTTTCCTAAAAAATTACCTTTTCTTAACTCTGGATAATAAGAAAATGTTAATTTCTTATATGCTAACATATTATACTTACGAACAGAACGTTCTTTTTTTCTAAAATCATTTTCATCCAAATACTCAAAAATATAAGCTTTATTCTCCATGTATATTCAACCTCCCAAATATTTTATAATTACCTATCAAGTTAGAACCCCTCTATCCTCGAAGTAAACATATTATATCATAAAACATTGAAAAAGTCAACCAGTTTTCAAAAATGAACTAAAAAGAAAGTAACAGTTCAGACCCATTCACTTAAAAAGAAGAGTAATTTTTAAATAATTGCTCTTTTATTTTGAAAATATTATT
>CALVTC010000055.1 GCA_944359885.1 uncultured Bacilli bacterium
TAACCTTTGATCAACTTTTCGTAGATGTCACGTCCAATTAAAGAAATAGCTTGTTCCTCAAGATTTTGTGGTTCCTTGCCTGCCATTTCTTGTCGTTGTTCATTGATCTTAGCCATAGCTTCTTGCGGAGTCCTTACTCCCCACATCTCGCTGAAAGTATTCATATTAAATGGCAGATTATACATATGTCCTTTATAGTTAGCAACAGGACTATTAGTATAACGATTAAATTCAGCAAATTGTTGTACATAATTCCATACTTCTTTGTTTGAAGTATGAAAAATATGTGCACCATATTGATGAACCTGAATACCATCTACTTCTTTAGTGTAGATATTACCCGCAATATGATCTCTTTTTTCAATTACTGTAACTTTGTTTCCATGTTTTGCTGCTTCATGAGCAAATACTGCTCCAAAAAGACCTGATCCTACTATTAAATAGTTCATTTTTTCTCCTCTTTAAAGTAATAAATCATCATTTTTTCTAGTAAAAATTTGTCCAATTATTAATGGAAACGGAGTATACCATATCCATAATAACTGCGGTTCGAACATTGCTTGTAATGCCATTATTACAAAGGCACCTATTAATAGATTATCTTTATCATGAATTAATTTATTCATTAGGATTGTAAAAATTATTAAAAAGCTTAGTAAAAACGGCCAACCGTAAAGTAATAGGTTCTGAAAATAAAAGCTATCAACATAATTATATTGAATTAAATTTGGATTTATTGTAGTAGCATCATAAGTTTGAAAATGAATATTTTGACCAAAAAATTTAATACCATAGTGTATAATATTTTGATAATTTAAACTTAATCTTCCACTCAAGATACCATTAATTTCTTGAAACAAGTTTTGTGGTAGACAAAACGTTAATACAAGAATTAATAAAAAACTAATAATATAAATATTTCTTTCAATAAACTTTATCACACTTAGTTTATTGTAATTAATTTTATTTTTCGATAATTTTATAAAAAAAGCATATAGTAAAAACAAACTAGATAAAATAAATGGATCATTAGCACGTACCGCACTAAATATAATTACATTAATTAATTCTAAAACAAATAATTCACTATATTTAATATTTGTGTTTCTATAAACTACATAAGCTAGAATATAAAAGAAAAATATAACGGCTCCAAATGTAACATATCTAAATCCTAAACTGTTTCTTATTCTAATTGAATCAATAGTCACAAAACTTGGAATAAATGATATTTTATTTAAGAAAATTGTAAAAGATAATACCAATGTAGTAAATATTAAATAACCTTTTACAACAGAATAAAAATTAACATAACTAGCTAACAAAATAATCATAAAAATAGTTAATCCTGTTAGTCCAAATTGATTTTTTGCTACTAAAATCCCCATTCCTAGTAATATTATTATCTCAATAACTTCTGAATATGAAAGCTTAAATTCCTTTTCTCCCAACCGCCAAAAATACAGCAGCATCCCCACAATTAATACCAGAGTATTCACTATTCCTCCGATTATTTGGGTATTAGGTATGTTTATATTAACTGTGTTTTGTACCTGAAAGTACAGTCCCCATATAAAATAGAGTAGTAGGAATACCCTATTATATATTCTTTCTACATTTTCTCTAAAATTTAAATTGTTCATGCTAAATAAGTTAAAGTTAGTTATCCTTTTATTTTTATATAAACTTCTGCAAATAATTTATATGTAATACGGTGTATAAAGCCAAAATAAAAAAATTGTTCTATTATAGAATATGATTTTAATTTATTCTTACTTTTAAATATACAATTATCGATATTTGATCTATGTTTTTGCAACAATAAAATTCTCTTATAAATATTTTTCTTATATTTTAATTTATTATCCGTTTTAATTTTTACATTTTTAAACAATTGTAGAATAAGTCTAATTTCTTGATACATAAAAGACCATAAAACATCTACATTATTTTTGTGTGATAATTGATCATACAAAGAATCCCAAACTCTTATCGTATTACTTAGTCGTGATTCTCTTACATTAGTCATAGTATTACCAGGCCTATCAATTAAATAATCAGCCAAGGCTTCATTATAATATGCAACTCGTTTTGCATTAGCAAGTGACATAATATAAAGAATTGTATCTGTATAACTAATTTTATGCGGAAAACTAATTTCCTTAGAAATGGCTGTCCTAAACAATTTAGCATGTGGCGAAACTTCTGAAAAAGCAAAATATTGAATATTTTTTGTGTATACCTTTTTAGGTTCAATCTTCAAATCTTTTGGAACACATTTTACGTATTCCTTATTCATATTTCTCCCTAAATAAACATGATACTTATCACCAACAGTTATATCTAATTTTTTCTTTTCCGCAAAATTATATAATTTTTCTAATGCATCTTTTTCTAGCCAATCATCAGGATCACATATTAAAAAATATTTTGTTTTAATATTTTTTATTCCATACTCTAAAACGGAGCCATATCCTCCATTCTCTTTCTCCACTAAAGTAAATCTAGAATCTCTCTCTACAAATTCCTGAACTATATTTTTTGAATTATCAGGTGATCCATCATCAACAGCCATAACTATAAAATTTTTATATGATTGTTTTTCAATACTGTTCAGGCACTTTCTTATATACTTTTCAACATTATAAATTGGAATTATAATTGTAATTTTTGCTTTCATAAATCAAAATTATCCTTTTATTATTTTAAATAAACATACGTTAATACACTTGACTTAACTATTAACGCCTTTACAAAATATTTAAAATTTATTCCTTTTAATTTTATCTTATGTCGTAGATTACTTAATTTATTTTGGTAATAATTAGCTTTGAAACTTTTTTTATTTGATATATTAATTTCATGATATATACCCAATAATGTATCAATTATTTCTCTATTGTAAACTCCATTATTAATATCTATACCCAATCGTTTTAAAGTATGTTCAAAATAATCTATTCTCTGAATAGCATCATCTATATTCTTTCGTTTTTTATTATAATTAGAAATACTTTTATTAGGGTGTTTTAAATAATAAACATACTTTACATCATTCAAAACCATCATTGTATGCATTTTTAATAAAACATTATAATTAAAATATGCATCTTCCCCATTAGCATAACCATTAAAAAACAAATTATTTTTGCGCAAAAACTCTGTTCTATATATTTTATTACATGGGCTATTTAAATTATTGGATATAAATAAATTGGAAAACTTTTTTTTAAGTTCTTTTTTCGAAACTAATTCTTTTTGTGTATTAAAAATATCTTGCTTAATGTGTTGATTCCAATATTTTCTCATCCCAAACAGATACAAATCATAAGAATAATTTTCTAGCATAACTAACAGGTCATCACTTATACTATGAGCAGTTATTTGATCATCGGCATCAATAAACCAAATATATTTTCCATGTGCAACTTTTATTCCTAAATTTCTTGAAAAACTCACGCCTTTATTAGTTTGAGTAATCAGTTTAACCTCAGAAGTATATTGTTTTATCACCGATAATGTATTATCAGTTGAGCCATCATTAATAACAATAATTTCCACATTATCTGCATGTTTTTGATTAACTATGGAGTCTATACAATTACTAATGTCTTCTGCATTATTATAGGTTGGAATGATAATTGATAATAGTTTCTTCTTCATTTTTCTTTTTAGGCTACATTATGACATATTTATATCATTTAAGATTACAATAAAAACTTTGTCTATTATTTGTATTTATTTTTTTCTTATATGACAATTTAAAGGCTCTCGTATTTTTGGTTATCTTTTTAAACAAATCTGAATCATATTTTTCATTTAATATTCCTTGCAATTTAAATAAATCTGGATTTATATTTTTATTTAAAAATTTAAACCCATCTAAATTATTATTCCATGCATAATTTAAGGCATAATCAATTAAAAAATAATCAATTAATTTGTCGTTATATTTCCAATATATTCTAAAGAAATTATCCATAAAATTAAATAATTCAGAACCTTGTGGTCCACCAATAAAGAAACCTGTCCATCTGCCATAAGATATATTAAAAAATCTATCTTTTGGATATCCACCACATGTTACTATTTTTTCAGTATTGAAAGCATCCAAAGAGTCAGTTAAATATATAGTCGAATCAATCCATAAACCACCATATTCATTTAATAAATTAAATCTTAAAATATCTGACAAATGTGTTAAAGTAATTTCTCCGTTATTCACTTTTTCATAAATATAATTTGGAATAGTAGCATATTGTTTTATATTATCTTTAGTTATTAAAATCACATGTCTTCTTCCTTTATTTCTAATCACACTTTGATAACATTTCTTTACTAATGATGGCATCCTATCTTTTCCTTGCCACCAAAATATCCAAATATTTTTAGAATTTACTTTTTTATCTATTTTGGGTGAAATTCTTACAGCACAATCCATGATAGGTAATAGCTTATCATTTATAATTTTATGTCTTTTTTTATTATAAAAACTACTAACACCTGTAATTAAAGGTAATCGATGTAATACTTTTGCACACCAAAAACTCTTTGAATATTTTTTATTTATAACTACGTTTTCCATGTTACTCTTATTTTTTCTATATTTCATTAAAACATTAGTTTATTTCAAACTAAATCAGCATACATTGGTAAAATAAAATGCCTCTTAAAGTTCAAGAATTTATAAAATATCGGTTTTAAAATTAAAAACAAATAAAAAGATAAATTGTTCTGCAAACAATATTATTTTAAATTAGGTTTTAATTATTATATTTTAATATCCAAATTTTATAAAATAATTTTATTATAGGTATTAAACAATAATTTCCCATTCTAGTTATTTTTATAAATTTATCCTCATTTAACTTTCGATAAGAAATATTAGAAATGTTTTTAATATTTCTATCAAACTCTATTATATTAGTTCTTGCTATTGAAGTTTTATATAACAAAAATGTCCTCATTGTGCTACCAACGGACCTTTTGAAAGTTCTAAATATGGTTTCTTCTTGATTAGAAGACATAACATTATTTTTTACAAATTGATCATATAATTTAACTAATTGATAAGAAACCCTTTCTTGCATTTTGACATTTTTTAACATATTTTTTTTGGATACACTTTGATCCTTTTCACCCAATCTATATTGGTATAAATATAAATCAATATATGTAATAGTCTTTGAAACGTATGCTGCCCATACCACAAACTCAACATCGACATAAAAACAATTTTCTGTTATATGAACTTGATTTTCACGTAATAACTTAGTTTTTATTGTTAAAGTGTGTAAAACAACACGTTTTATATCAATTTTATTTTTCCAAGTATATTCTTTATTAGGAACCATTCCAGAAATTAGATTAATTTTTTGAGAATGACTAGGATACACTTCAACATGATTAGTTAATATTAAATCAGAATCTATTTTTTTTAATTTGTAAACAAACTCCACTAACGCATTCGTATCTACCCAATCATCTCCATCCACTACCTTAAAATATTTACCAGTAGCTAATTCAATCCCCTTGTTAATTGTAGAGCCATGACCACCATTTTTCTTTTTTATATATTTAAATGTTTGTGGTGCTAAATTTTGATATTTCTGTGCGATCTTACATGTATTATCCTTTGAACCATCATCAATAATTAGCACCTCCAAATCATCTAAAATCCTTGAATCATTCATAGAACTTAACGTTTTATCTAATGTTTTTTCAACATTATATGCCGCTACAGATATTGTTAATACCTTTTTTTTACCCATCTTTTCCTCTATCTATTAATAAATATTTTAAATATTGTAAAGATTTTTTTCTGTTTTTGTAGCTAGGATTTCTCCAGAAAAATTATGAGCCACTTTTTTTCCATTTTGAATAAGCCTTTTCCTCATATTATTATTTTCATTTAAAAAGATAATTTTTGAAAATACTTGTTCAAAATTATCTTTATCAACTAATAATCCATTTTCACCGTTATTAATAATATTAGGAATAGCATCTACATTAGTTGCTACAATAGGAATACCACATGCCATATATTCCGGAAGGACTAAACCAAAGCCCTCCCAACGGGATAATAATACTCCTACATCCATAATCTTCATATAAGATATGGGATTATCTACCCAACCCGTTATCAAAAATGATGAATTAAGATCATATTGATTAATTAAACTCTCAATTTGATTTCGTAATTCACCATCTCCAACTATAAGAAAAAATGCGTTAGGAACTTTTTCTTTTATTAATTTTGCTGCTTTTACAAAAATATCTGGGGCTTTCTGTTTTGATAATCTCCCTACCATCCCAACAACAAATGCATCATTAGGAACATTTAATTGTTCTCTATTTTTTGGGGAAGTTCTTTCTACTTGATATAAATCAATTCCGTTATAAATCACTTGTAATTTATTTATCTTACAAATTTTCTCTCTAATAGCAGAATTTTTTTCAGCGTCAGAAATGCATACAATTTTATCACAAAAATGAGCAGATATTTTTTCTACCCATTTATACATTTCTTTTTTCTTAACAGATTGTTGCATATTAAATGCCCAACCATGTGGATTATAAATAATTCTATTATTTAAACCTAAGTCAGCAATACGCGCAAAGGCCCCTGCTTTACTGGAATGTGCGTACACAATATTGGGCTTTAACTGCTTAATAATCCTTCTTAAAGCACCTTCAACTTTGATGTCTGCCCATGGATCAATATCGTGCGCCATTTTTAAAACAATAACTCTATCAGCAAGGATCTTAAATTTCTCGTAATCATAATTTTGTGAGCATACTAAAATGTTCTCAACTTTATCGTTGCTATACTTAAAGAGTGTCTCCAAATATCTTTCAACACCACCAGCTGCTTCAGCAACATGAAGTACTCGTATCTTCTTTTTCATATTTAATATGCTCCATTAGGATGAACCATAACCAAAACGGTCTTAATAATCAACTTCAAATCTTCCAATATTCCAGAATGGTTGATATACACAATATCAAGCCAAACCATTTCATCAAAGTCAGCTTCGTTACGCTTAGTAACTTGCCAAAGGCCTGTACAACCTGGCATGACAAGTAATCTTTGCTTGTCATACTCAGTATATTCAGCCACTTCACTAGGCAATGGTGGACGTGGTCCAACAAGAGACATATCACCGATTAACACATTCCAGAGCTGTGGCAACTCATCAAGACTATATTTTCTAATAGTATGCCCAATCTTAGTGATTCTTGGGTCATCCTTAATCTTGAACATTGCACCTTCAATTTCGTTTTGATCTTCTAATTGTTTAACCATTTGATCGGCATTAACGATCATTGAACGAAATTTGTACATTTTAAATGGCTTGCCATCTTTACCAATTCGCTCTTGCGAATAAAATGCTGGGCCACCATCTTCATGTCTAATTCTTATTATTAAAAACAAAAACAACGGAGATAATATAATTAATCCCAATGCACTGGCTAGTATATCAAATACTCGCTTAACTGTATGATATACGGGCCGGCCATTTGCCTTTGCCGGATTAACCTGTAGTTTCTCCATTAGCATCATTGCCTCTTACTCTCCTAATTACTTAGTCTACAATACTCACTTTTTTATATTATCACGCTTGCACTAGCTCTAATACAAATCTGCATATTTGCAATTAGCTTAAAACAACCAAAACTTCTTCTTGCGCTTCAATGGGTGCCAATCCATCTGAACTGGGTCGCCATTGATGATACTTCTAGCATTATCTTGCCACTGCTGAGCTAGGTCTTGACTGAATTCTTGACTCATCTTTTTATAAGCTTCACTCAATTGATACTGCCGTCTTGGCAAATCGTGTGCGTCGCTGGCAAAGGTACATCCCTGCCCCGCCGCAATCAACTTACGCGACATCTCTTCGATCTTCTTGCCAAAGATTCCTGTATAAGAACTGGCAGTAATCTGCACCAAGCAGCCTTGTTCCAGCATCCCTTGCAAGATCTCGGGTTCCTTCAAGATGCGGCTATTGCGCTCTGGATGCACGATAATTGGCGTCACCCCGCGCTGCATGATCTTGAAGATCGTATCCTGCGCATAAGTTGGCACGTCCTCACTTGGAAATTCCAACAGCATATAAGTACCGTCTTCATCGCAGAACAGGATATCATCGTTATCAAGCGCATCAATTAAGTCACCCGACAAGCGAACTTCCTGCCCTGGGAAAACCGTCAACGGCACCTTGGCCTCATCTAGCTTCTGTTGGTAAAGATCAGTTAGCCAGATAATATCATCTTTATGATTCGTATAACGCCCATTCAGTGTATGCGGCGTACAAATTGCATGCGTTACGCCATCTTTTACCGCAGCCTTGGCTAACTTAATTGAAGTATCCCAATCTTTTGAGCCATCATCAATGCCAGGCAAGATGTGACAGTGAATATCGACTAAAACCATTATTGATCGTCACTCTTTTTTCTACCGAACAGGCCCTTTTTCTTCTCAGCGCCATATCCGTAACCATAGCCATACCCGTAGCCGTAACCATAGCCACCGTTTTCAGCTCTAATATCGTTCATAACGTAGCCTAGAATTCGAGCCTTAGCAAACTTCAACATTTGCACAGCTCTAGTGATTCCCGCCTTTTGCGTAACGCCTTGACGCACTACTAAAACTACACCATCAAGGTGACTAGCCAATTCTTGCGTATCAGACACTTCAAGAACAGGAGCTAAGTCAATGATAACCATATCGTAATGTGACTTAACCAATTCAATGAAGGTTTCCATTCTGCGTGAACCAATCAATTCAGCTGGGTTTGGTGGAATCGGACCAGAAGTCAAGATTGACAAGTTATCAATTCCACTTTCTTCAACCACATCATTTAAGTTGATTTCGTCAGCTTCTGAAGTAAGAACAGTTGTCAAACCAGTATTGTTCTTAACGTTGAATGTACTGTGCAAAGTTGGACGACGCAAGTCGGCATCAATTAATAAAGTCTTGCGTCCTGCTTGGGCATAAGTAATCGCCACGTTAGCCGTGACAGTTGACTTACCTTCACTAATGTTGGCTGAAGTAAAGGCTAAAGTATTAATTTCTTCATCAACTGCCATGAAGTTAATGTTAGTTCTAATTGTTCTAAATTGTTCAGCTACCGCACTACGAGGATCAGCAACTGTGATTAATTGGGC
>CALVTC010000056.1 GCA_944359885.1 uncultured Bacilli bacterium
AGGGGGTTAAATATTTTGTTAGAGCCAAAATATATCTATGAAAGGAGGTAAAAATGAATGAGTACTTTACCCTATTCAAGTGATAAAAACAGAAATCTGTCATCATAAAATATAGAAAAAAGCGGTTATTATAGTACACTTTCTTGAACAAACAATGCAATTCAGAGTGTAAAAGGTTTACGAAAAATTGAAAAACACAAAGATCACGATGACTTTGATTTGGAAATATAGTAAATTACCAAAATTAATGATATAATTGAATGGAAAGTATGAGGTGCTGTATGAATGAATTTCAAAAAGAAACTGTAACTAAACTAGTTTATACTTTTGCACAACGGGCAAATATTACGAATCAAGATCAAATATATGATACCATTAACAAATTGTGTTCAATGAATATAAGTGACTCTATTGATGCTATTTTGGTTTCATTAAATGATTTACTAAATAGAAAGATGATAACCGAAGAAGATATTTTTGCAAATGTTGAATCTATTATAAAATTAAACCCTGAACAGTATACATCTGTTAATGATTTGATTGCCAGACTAAATTGGATTAAAGGTATGAATATGGAACATCCAAATATGCCTTTAACAGAAAATCATCAGTTAGTTATTGATGCTTTCGATGAATTCAACGCTTTAATTGAAGGAAGATTTGATTGCTATTATACAGGTGGACTTATGGGCTATTTAGCAACTAATCATGTGTTAGAAAGATATCATGGAGATTTAGACTTATTTATAAATGAACAACAATTAATAACATTAAAAGACTTAATAGATTCCAGTGCAGATTTTGAATTTATTAGTAATATGGCTCATAAAGAAGTTAATGGTCATGAATATAAAATCGTATATAAAGGAACTCCTATGAGTATCGGTTTATTTTTGTTTGAACGACAACCAGATAATAGTATAACTACGAAAGAATATTATTTTGAAAATCAAAATGGTAGTAAACAACTATTTGTTGATGAACATCATTTTTCTAAAGATTATACAGATATGTCATTTTCTAATTTAATAAGATATCATAATGGTATCCCTTATAAAATGATGAGTTTAGAAAGTATTTACAATTCAAAAAAGAATTCACGTCCAAAAGATAGATATGATGCAAGGATTATAAAAGATGATGTAGATATGATGATTGATTACAAACTTGATGTTGAAAGAAAAAATAATTTTACCATAAATCGCAAGGCAATATCAAAATCAGTAATACATAGAGTTGAAGAACTTATGCAGGAGCAAAAAAATAATGACTATAATGAAACTTCTGTGAAAAAAATGTAAATGTATTAAATAATTAATTCTAAATAATTAATACCCAAAAAATGGATTATAATGTATGTAGTGATTGATTCATACATCAATTGCCTTTGGTAAAAAGTTGTAGATAACTTCCTCAGCTCCACCATTTAAAAATTCGTTCTAACTTTTTAGAACTTTATATATTAAAACATCAATGTCAAAAAAAGTTGACATTTTTTTATGATAAAAAATTAAGTCATTAAACTAAATATTATCAATGTTAAAAAAATGAAACGTGTTTAAATATATACCATTCAACTAAATATAATTTAGGAAATGAGAAAAAAGGAAATAAATTGAAAAAATAGATAATGATTTTCAGAAAATAAAATAATAATTAAGACACATTATTTTATCAGAAAACTCTATAGTTTTAGTGCTTTGTACAATTTAATTATTGCAAAATAAAGCAGGCAAAATCAAGATTATCTAAACCTTAGCATCTAGATTTTAGCAGAGCAAAATCATCCTACGACAAATATCTATAATAAAAGGATGATTTTTTTCATCCACTACAAATACTATTTACTAACTTTCTTTTGTAATTGTTAATCGTCCAAAACATTCTTCTGCAGATTCTTGAGAAATAGGATTTCCAATTAACAAACCTGTATTAGAATTATTAATCTTTATTATATAATTCCATTCAGAATTATTATAAGAATAAAAAGTATACTCTATCCCATCCTTAGTTGTATTTTCAATAATTTTAGCATTACTATCATTATTAACAGAAGAAATATATTGATCATACTGATCACTAGAAATAAAAATACCCTGACTTAAAGATTCTTCATCTTTTGATATTACAAAAGGTAAATTAGAAGTCATACTATATCCACCTGTTGTATTGAGTTCAATTTTTATTTTATCACCAGTCTCTACTTTAAACGTATAAGCAAGCGAAGTACTACACCCAGTTAACGTAAATAGTACTGTACCAATAATTGCTAATGTTACAAATATTTTTTTCATTATCTCACCACTTCCCATTAAAAACTATAAAACTCTCAAACCATCCAATACAATCATATCTATACTGTTCTAACAGTATTAAACGTTAAACATAATATCTACTTTATCAACATCCTCCTAACTTATATTTCTACTTTATCATCACCATTTTACCATAGATATTATAAATTAAAAACTACTCTCAACTAATAGAAAATAACTCTTTGTATAGTATAATTAAAACTAACTGTGTATCTTTGTAAATAAATTATCTTTTATATATAAAATATCCTCAATCGATTTATGAATATTAAATCTCCCATTTCCTACTGGATAAAAAACAGAATAACATTTATACTTTTTTCCATTAATAACCTTTTCAAATGGTTTTTTTCTACATTGTGAAACAGAGATCTTTTGATTTAACACAATAGAACTAACTTGGTTTCCAAATAAAACAATTACCTTTGGATTAACGATTTCAATTTCTTTTTCTAATAATTGTAAATATTCTTTATACACCCGATCAGGTAAGGGTCTGGCATCTATTTGAGTGCATTTTCCTAAATTGGTAATAAAATATTTATACTTTTTAACATTTTGATAAACTTCATCAGCAAATTCCTCTGTCCACTCTTTCCCTTTGATATTCTTAATTCTATAATAAATATCTGCATCTAACATATTTAATTCATAAAATAAATCCCATATATTTTTAGTTCCAACCCATGGCGATTTTAATCCTTTCCAATCTTTTGAAGAAGCAATATTTCTTCCTGTAGGATTCATAAATACAAAACAAAAATCTGGATTATGAGCACATCCTCCATTATAAATAGAATCTAATTCTTTAGCTCCATATTTAAGTTGAAGCTTGTCATATTCTTTTGTTAAATCATTTAAAGTCATAAAACTTACATTCCTTTCTTCACACTATTTATATAGTATAAATGAAAAACACACTTTCTAGCAATAACTTTTAATATAAAAGCAAAAAGCAAACACTAGAGTAATATAAATATAATATGACTACAAATGAAAAGTATGAAAGACTAAAAGATATTAAAACCGAAAATATGATCTGGGTCATATACATAGTAATTATTATAATGAGTTGGTATGCAAACAGCAAAGAAAAAAAATATATCTTATATAACGATGAAAAGAATCGAAAAGAATATCAAAAGCTAATGACTTTAATATTTTCTATTCTAGTAATCTTCTACTACTATTTTGCTAAGGATAGCTGGGAAGACTTTAAAAAATTAAATGCGAATGATACAAATAAGAAAAAAGGACTAACCTACGCCTCACTCATGGCATCCATTCTAATATTAATAAGTGGACTTATCTTTTTAGGAATTGCAATCACAGATGATGAAATCTCAACAGAAATAGCATTTAATTAAATATTTTCTAACAAAATAAATAAAACTAATAAAACCTCGTTGGCAAATATAACAAAAGGTGTTATACTCTTTTTACAGCCTTAAAGGAGATATGAAAATGAAATATGGTTATAATAATATACCAAAAAAAGAATTAATAAAAAATTATAAATCATCAGATGATAAAATTGAAATTACCTATTTAGACGGTTCTAAAAAAGTATTCCCATTAACAGAAGAAATAAAAAAAAGTATTATAAGTAAAATGTTGCTGCAAGCACAAGAAAGAAAGAATTCAAAGACATTAGAAAAAGCTATGAAAGAAAAGAAAGAATTACTATTAAACATCATAGGAGAAGTAGGAGTTCTAGCATTATCTCTAGCAAGTTATCAAATGTATAACACAGATAATATAGCAACTTTAATTGGATTCTTTGGAGGACTAACTGGTCTTGTCATTGTAAGAGAAGGAATTGATTACAAATTTAATGCAGATGAAATAAAAGAACTAAAAAAATATGATATATATTTATCAATAAGAGAAAAGCTAAAAAATAAAAAAGAACAAAAACTAACAATAAACACATTAGATAATTTTTCTTTAAATGACCTAGAAGAAATCCAAACAAACCTAAATTCTACGCAAAATGGTCCCGTCTTAACAAAAAAAGTTGGCAAATAGTACTGCCAGCTTTTTAAAAAGAAGTTTGAAACCTTAAAAAAGTTATGATATGATTATATCATAATAGAAAATAGAGGTGAGCAATTTGAAAAAAGATGGACAAGAAGCTCTTACCTTCCTAGGTATAGTAATTATTATTTACGGAATACTATATGCAGTTTTAGGAACATTAAGTTATCTAAACTCTATTACAGGAGTACTACCAATTCATGAACAACAAGACATATTAGCACTATTATTAACCTACATAATTACAATATTATCCATTTTAATAGGATTAGGAAGTATAAAGAAAAAATATTCCATCATCCAACTAGCAGGAATTATTTTCGCAATTATTGGATTAATTTCCTTAATATATAATCAAATTACCCAAAACTTTTTCAACAATTTAGATTGCATTGCAATTGTATTAGGTGCCGGAATTTGTATTATTGCCATCATAAATGAAAGGAAAAAAAGAAAAAGTAATACAAAAATCAAATCAAATAAAGAAAAAGTGAAATTAACGAAAACAAAAAAAGAAAACAAAAATATAAAAAAAAATACAAACAAAAACACCTCGAAAGACTAAATAAATCTTCGAAGTGTTTTTTTAACCATAATTTTTAATATTTCGTAAAGCTTCTCTTTTCATATCTCGTTCCTTAATAGATTCTCTCTTATCATAATCTTTTTTACCACGACAAACCCCTAAAGAAACTTTTAAAATATTATTTTTAAAATATAATTTAATAGGAATCAAAGTAAGTCCTTTAACTTGAACTGCTTCCTCCAATTTTTTTATTTCTTTTTTGTGAAGTAATAACTTTCGACTACGAGTTTCCTTATGATTAAAAATATTACCTTCTTTATAAAAAGAAACAAACATATTTAAAAGATAGACTTCATGATTACGGATAATTCCATAACAATCTTTAATATTACAGTTACCAGCACGAATAGATTTAATTTCAGTACCAGTTAATACAATTCCCGCTTCATATACTTCTTCAATAAAATAATCATGCTGTGCTTTTCGATTTAAAATTTCCATAAAATCAACTCCTACTAAGTCCAAAAGTAAGTTCAGGATAACGTGAGTTAACTACACTTTTATACTCTTCATAATAAGTCATATAATTAGGTAAAATAGAATCATTCAATTGTGAATAAGGATAAACCTTAAAGTTACGTTTTCTTCCATAACTAGAATGTGTATAAATAAGTTCTGCTCTAGGATCATCAACACTTACAACAACACTATCCTCGTTAACTACTTTATTTATTGTAACCTCCATCATCAATCCTGTCAATCTTTCAATTCCAACCTGATCAGAAATAAAATTACCAAGTGAATAAATAACCAAAGTTTTACCATCATTAATATATTCTACTGGTTCCACTACATGTGGATGAGCACCAATAATAAGTTGTACGCCTAAAGATGATAAGTAATTAGCAACTTCTTCTTGTTCACTAGATACACCCAAAGAGTATTCCGTACCCCAGTGCATCGCAACAATAATCAAATCCACCTGATTTTTTACCTTAACAATATCATTTTTAGCTTTTTCAGGGGAATAAACATTATTCAAGTACTCTTTACCAATAGGAGTTTCTAATCCGTTTGTCCACATAGTATAAGAGAAAAATGCATATTTAATACCATTACATTCATAAATCCGAACCTGATCTCGTTCTTCCTGAGAACTGCGCTGTCCATCCCAAACTACTCCATCTTGTCTTGACCAATAATCAACAGAATGTAAAACACCTACTTCTCCTTTATCCATAGTATGGTTAGTTGCTAGAGACACCAAATTAAATCCAGCATCAACAAAAGCATCGCCAACAGCATCAGGAGAATTAAATCGAGGATAATTAGAATAACCTAAATCAGCACCACCTAAAATAGTTTCCTGATTATAATATGCCAAATCATATTGAGATGAAATAGGTTTAATATATTCAAGCATAGGTTTAAAATCATAACTTCCATCCGCTAAAAGAGCATCCTCATAAATAGCACTATGGATTAATGCATCGCCAACCATAAATAAATTAAAACTATATTTCTTAGGGTATGAAACGACTTCTTTTTCCTCTTTATTATTTGCATCTTTCTTCGCTTTTTGTTCGAAATGTAAAAAGTTAGAAACCAAAAACCAAATAGCAATACCAATCAAAATAATAAATAAAATAATAAATATCACACCGCCCAATTTTAGTCTTCTAACTTTTTTCTTTTTCATACTACAACTTCCTTACTATTTCAAAATCTATTATCTTCTCTTCTTTAGAAGCACGAACTACTTTTACCAATAATCTCTCACCAATTGTATACCGAACATGAGTTCTCTCACCAGTCAAACTCATATGCTCTTCATCATAATGAAAATAATCCTTCATATCTCGAATAGGAACCAAACCTTCAATCAAATTATCTAACTGAACAAACATTCCAAAACTAGTAACCGAAGAAATCATACCTTCAAATTCTTCACCAATATGACCCTCCATATATTCCGCCATCTTCATATCTTCTACTTCTCTTTCACAATCAACACTAGCACGCTCACGAGAAGAAGAATGTTCAGCAATATAAACCAACTTTTGTTCCCATTTTCGAATCGTTCCCATATCTAACTGTTTATCAAACAAATAAGTACGAAGTAAACGATGTACCGTAGTATCTGGATATCTTCTGATAGGAGATGTAAAATGTGTATAGCACGGACTAGCAAGTCCATAATGTCCTAAATTTTCTGGACGATAAACAGCTTTTTGCATACTTCTTAAAAGTAAACTAGACAAAATTTTAAACTCTGGTTTATCCTCTAGATAATGAATAATCTTCTGAACAGTTCTGGGGCTAGTATCTTTTAAATCACCAGGAATTTGATAACCAAGACTACCAACAAAAGACAGATAACTACGAAGTTTTTCCTCTTTAGGAACTTCATGAACACGATAAATAAAAGGTAATGACATAAAGTAAATATGGGTCGCAACACACTCATTGGCCGCTATCATAAAGTCTTCTATTAATTTTTCTCCAAGACCACGTTCTCGAAGTACCACTTCAGTTGGTTTACAATTTTCATCTACTAAAATTTTAGCTTCATCCACTTCAAAATCTATATAACCACGTTTTTCTTTCATACGTCTTAATATCTGAGCTAGCTCTTCCATAATTCTTAAAGACTTTTCATAAGGCTGATAACCATCTGGCACAACATTATTTTCCAAGATACTATTAACTTTCTTATAAGTCATCTGAATGCGAGACCGGATCACACTAGGAAAAATTTCATAATCTAATTGCTTTCCTTGATGATCAAATTCCATAATACAAGAAATAGCTAACCGATCCACCCCAGGGTTAAGAGAACAAATACCATTAGAAAGTTCATGAGGAAGCATAGGAATAACTCTATCCACCAAATATACACTAGTACCTCTTTCCATTGCCTCATTATCTAAAGGAGACCCCTCTTTTACGTAATAACTAACATCTGCAATATGAACACCTAATTTATAATGACCATTATTTAAAACATCTATAGAAATAGCATCATCAATATCTTTCGTATCATCACCATCAATGGTAAAGATTTCCCAATCACGTAAATCCCTACGTCCTATTAAATCAATATCACGTACAGACATAGGAAGATCTTTAACTTCCTCTCTCACATCATCTGGAAAATCTGTATTAATATGATACTTATACACAACAGATAAAATATCTACCCCAGGATCATTTTTATGACCAATAATTTCAACTACTTTTCCAGAATATTTAAAGTTATGATTTAACTTCTTTAATAATTCAACAACCACTTTATGACCATCTACGGCATTTAATGAATTTTCCTTAGAAACACATATATCCAATTTAACCTTAGAATCATCTAAAGTAATATGGCCAACACCCTTTTTATCAAAGTTAATCTCACCAATATAACGCTCTACTTGACGTTTTAAAACTCTTAAAATTCTTCCTTCTAATCGATCAAGATTCATTTTACTAGTAATTTCAACAAGTACAATATCATCATGAATAGCACCATTCATATTTTCAGGAGCTATATAGACATCATCTTCCATATTTTCAATTTCAACAAAACCAAAACCCTTTTTATTGGCGCGTAAAACACCCTTTCTTAAATGACTATCTTCAAGCATCATATAACGTCCCTTATTAGAACAATAAATAATTACTTCTTCTTCCATTTTTCGTAGTTCATCACTTAATGCTTTGACATCCTTCACATCTGTTAAATTTAAAACATCTTGTAATTCATAAATTGAAAGAGCTTTTTTACTGTTTTTTAATACATTAATTATATCATCTCTCATTAGTATCACCTTCTATTTTTATTATAGCGTATTTTATAATAGATAACTAGCTTTTTTTAAAGATGAAAAAAGGGCTCTATAAAGAGTCCAAATTATTTAAATAAACATAGAAATTAAACAAATTCCAAAAAACGCTAATCCTAATATCATAGTAAGACGACTAATAAAAAGTTCAGATCCTCTTTCTTTACGATGAGCAAATAATTCAGACGTACTTCCAGAAATAATTTGCGCAGCACCTTCTGCCTTACTACTTTGTAAAAGTACAATTACAATTAATACAATTGATATAATTAAGAGCGCTGTTTCCATAGCACACCTCCGTTAACAATAACAATATAATATCATAGTTTAAATACGATTGCAAGCAACTTTACAAGAAGAAATAGAAATGAATTCTAATGTGAAATGAAAAAGTAAATTCCAGTTTCATAAAGTGAAATTTGAATGTATGAGAAACGTCCATAATATGGGCGTTTT
>CALVTC010000057.1 GCA_944359885.1 uncultured Bacilli bacterium
GTGTATGCCTAAAATGCGAATATATTTTTTCATTAATGTTTAGATTTTTTTAGGACATTTTCCTAAATTATTGACATTTTCTACCTATTTTATCTTAAATGTTTGTGGCGCCTTTTTATAAACTATTGCTAGTGCTATTATACTATATGCAATTGTTGCAATTATCGCTATCATAGAGAACATAGTAGTAGACATCTTGAAATCTGTTAAGGCATAAGCAATGAAATAAGTTGCTAGAGATATGATGGAATAAGTAATACTTTTCATTGCCATATTTTTATCATAGGGTTGAAATAAATAATAGATAACTAGATAGTGAATCGAAAAGAATATGCTTAGTGCTATGATAAAGATTGGTATTGATACATAATCTAGAAAATTAGATGTTCCTCCTGATAAATATAATAAAATAGGAAGACCAATCGCTAGTACGGAAGCAGGTATTAAATTTACTTTGGAAACTGTTAGTACTCTTGTTTTAAAGACATTTAATATTACCTTAGGATTTCTGTAAAAATTAAAAGTTAACATGGAATGATCACAGTTATAAAACATAGCCTGAGTAATAATTGCTCCTCTATTGATAAAATACATTACTATTACAAACCAAGCTATATTATTTTTTAAAAATGAATTTAGATTTTGTTGTAATTCTGGATTTACGTTAATTAATATAACTATTCCTACGATAATAGCTAAAGAAATACTTGCATACCATTTGGCACTTCGTAATAATATTTCTTTGTGACGTTCAAAAAAGATAGTATTAAATAAGTCATAACCTCTTTTTCCTTTTAATTTCTTTTCATCAATCTTTTTATCTTTTTCTTTGATATCTATCATCGCTTGGCGAGAATATTCTCTTGCCTGATTACTGTTTAGTGCCGCTACTTTTGTATTTATTTTTTTATAAATTAATTTATAATTATCTACTTTTATTAAGCTTATATAACTGAGTATGGCAAATGGAATAAAAATAAGGTCTAGAATTGCAACTAGTTGATTTGATACCTCTATTCTTACTAATGGTAATAGACAACATGCTAATCCTAGTAAGACTGTTGTCCAATAGATGGGATAATTATAGGAAAGAGATATTTTATGTTTATTATAGTGTAATAAATTAATTCTTTCTCCTATAAATCTTGCTAGAAAATTAAAGGCTGTAAATAAGAAAATAATTGGACTAGGCACTAAGAAATAAAGACAGATGCTATGGGTGATTAGGTTCGTAAACACTTCTTGCCATAGACTTGCTTTCATAAACTCTTTGGCGTCCATATTAAATAAAATAATAGAAAAATATTTTTTGGTACTAGTCAACAAGATTTTATTATTAATAAACATTCCCATTATAGTAAAGATAAAATAAATATGTAATATGCCTGTTGTCATATCTTTTGGCGTTATGTAACTTGCTAGTATATAGATGAAAGTAAAATATAATACTTTGAAAAGAAAAAGTCTAGCTGTTGATAAAATTAGACCTAGTATACGAATTACTGCTTTTGCCTTGCTACTTTTATATAATCCATCTCCAGGGAATAAATCTTTTAAAATTGGAAGATGTTTGATACTATAGATAAAAGAATTAATGGCATAAGTCATATCAATTTTAAATGACATTTTCAAACTATTTATCATGGCCATCATCCTTTAAACTTTCAATAATTTTATCTTTATATTTCTTGGTATTTAAATTCTTCTTTTCTACCAATTCTAATTTTTTATTATTTAATATGACAATTTCATCACATAAATCAAGAGCTAGTTCTAATATGTGTGTTGAAAATATTAAGATATGATCTTTTTTCATACTTTTTAATACTTGTTTCATCTCTTCTTGAACTACAATATCTAAGGATGTTAGAGGTTCATCTAACAATAATACTTTGGGACTTGCTATAAAGTTAATTAACATTTGCATTTTATTTTTCATTCCATGAGAGTATTCTTTTAATAATTTATCTTGATCTTCTTTATTAATCTTTACCATGTCAAAGTATTCATCTAATGTTTTTTGATCTTTTATCTTATCTTTGTTAATTTCTAAGAAGAAAGTTAAAAATTCTTTTCCTGTTAAAAATTCTGGTACTGTAGGTGTAGAGATAACATAACCAATATCTTCTGTTTTTAGTTTATTATCGCCATATTCGTCTGATAGAATAAATTCTCCTTTATCAATATCAATATCTTCATTTAGGCAATTAAAGAATGTTGTTTTTCCCGCACCATTTCGACCGATTAATCCATAAATTTTGCCATCTTCAAAAGTGAAGTCTATTTCCTTTAATACTTCTTTTTCTCCATATGATTTTGTTAAATTATTAATTATTAATTTCATAGGTACCTCCTTGGGATATTATAACATATTTTAGAAAAGAAAAAAATTTAGTTAATTTTCTTATTTTGATAATTAAAAAACCATAACAAAGTTCTGTTATGGTTTTTATGCGTTAGTCTTTTTTATACTATAAAGTATTATGATTCCGCCTATTATTAAAAGTGTTCCTCCTATCAATAGAAAAATAGTTGTTCTTTGATATGTATCAGGTACTTCGATTAATTGGATATTTTCTAACACTGCTTCTGTTGCTTGATCTTTTATTACTTGTACTCTTTGTTCTACTACTCTAGCTTCATAGTTTGGTGGAGTTATGATTTGTTTTACGGTATAGTTTCCGGTTGGAAGAGTGATAGTTAGTTCTTCTTCTGTTGTTTCGTAACGATAGATTTCATTACCACTCTCATCATAGATTGCGACTTCTGCTTTTGCTAGATTTTCTTTTGTTTTGGCATCCACTACTTTGATATGAAGTCTTCCAACTTCTTGTTTAAAATTTATTTCCATTTCGGCCGTTTTTTTCTCACTTAAAGAACATCTTGTTAAAAAGACTTTGTCGGATAGTGTTGTTAAAAGTTGCTGATATTCATCCGCTGGTTCTACTCTAATTGGTCTGTTACTATTATAAACTAGTTGGGAGGAAAATGTAAAATTACCAGTGATTTTTACAGAATAGTTTACTGTTTTATCTTTTATTTCATTGATTGGAATACGTAGTTTAAAACTTTCACCATTTTCAAATTCTGTTTGTTTTTCTCCTTTGCTATTTACTACTAATATTGGTTCTTCAACTTCTACCTGATAACCATATAAATTATTAGCATAAACTTGATTTTCTGCCTGGGGTGTTAAGAAGTTTGTTTCTATATAGTCATTTGTTACATAGTAAGTGATATCATTTTTTGTAATTGGTAAAAACGCCACTTGCTCCTCTTGTTCTATATGCCACTTTACTAACTCTTCCCAGGTGTTTAAATAGTCTAACATTTTATCTCCTACAGGAGAATTTTTTAACATTTCTTTGTCTCCTGCTGATAACATATTTTCATATTTCCAAATAATTGAAGTGCTATTCTCAATTGATGGTATTTGCGAGAATTTTTCTTCATATGATGTCTCTTTTGCAACTTCTATAATGGATAAGTCTTCTGAAGATTCATCAATTATATAGTTGTATTCATCTTTATAACCAGCTAGGCGGTCGATTGCCCATAGTATTAGTAATTGTTTATAATAATTGTCTTCTTCTTCGTTGTTACTAAAAGATGTTTCATTTATTAAATATCCTATTAAAATAGATGTAGAATTGGAGTCTTTTATTAAAAGACTATCTAGAACGGAAAAATTCTTATCATTATTTTTATTGTATGTTGTATTATATATATCTGGCATAGTTAAAAGTGCTGGATTATTCAATCCAACAGTAACAGTTGGGAGCGTTATTTTATTTGATTCTTCTTGAATAAACGTTAGAGACCCTGGAAGTGCAGTCATATTAGCTTGTTCTGGACATGCCACTACAATAGCAAAGCTTGATTTATTCATTATGATTAAACCTGTTGATAAAACTAGTGTTAGACATGATAATACTATAAGTCCTATTTTTTTCTTATTTTTCACTGATGCATCCCTCTATTCTTTCGTTAGCTTATTTTGGTTTTTCATAGTTATCCATGCAATTATTGCACTTCCTAGAAGCAGGAGAATAATTCCTGTCATTGTTATTTTTTCTGTTCTTTTTAAGGTATCTGGTACTTCAATTAATGAGATGTTTTCTAATACTGCTTCTGTTTCTTGATCTTTTATTACTTGTACTCTTTGTTCTACTACTCTAGCTTCATAGTTTGGTGGAGTTATGATTTGTTTTATGGTATAGTTTCCGGTTGGAAGAGTGATTGTTAGTTCTTCTTCGGTTGTTTCGTAACGATAGATTTCATTACCACCTTCATCATAGATTGCAACTTCTGCTTTTTCTAAGTTCTCTTTCGTTTCGGCATCGATTACTTTGATATGAAGTGTTCCGACTCCTACATTATAATTGATATTTTGTGGAGTAAATCCTCCTAACAATTGTTTATCACCACAATTAATATAGATAGGATTATTAATCGTGCCTCTAGTAACTAGTTCATATACTCCCCAGATATCAATTGTTGCTTTGCCAATGATTTCAGCTTGAAAGTTTAACTCATTATTTCTTATCTCTGATATTGGAATTCTTAGTCTAAATCCTTCTTCTCTTAAAAATTCTGTTTGTTCTTCTCCATTTTCATTTACTACTATAATTGGCGAAGATGTTTTTACTTCATAGTCTGTAAAAGCAAATGAATACTCTTTTGTACAATCTGGTATAATTAGACTTGTTTCTATATAATCATTGGTTACGTGATAAGTGATATTATTCGTATCGATTAAATCTAGATATAAGGCCTCTTCTGGATTTTCCAAAGACCAATTGACATATTCTATATATTCAACCATTTTTTCTATTAATATTTTTCCATTACTATCATTTCTAATTAATTCTTTTTCTTCTTCGGTAAGTTCATTGTTTTTCCACCATATAAATAACTGCTGATAATATCTATTTTCTTCTTCGTTTTTACTAAATGTTGGTATTTCCGTTCGTTCTACAAATACTTTTGAGTATAAGATATCAGAAAGTTGAATACCTGGGAAGCTTGTAATTACAGTGTGTTCTTGCACTTTTCCATCTACTGTGACCTCTATTTCCTTAGGTGCGTAATTCCTGGTATTAAAGAAATGGTTTCTTCACTTTTTGTTACCGTTACGGTTTCTGGGCAAGAATTAGCAACAATCTCATCTGCTGCATAACTCGATTTATTAATCATCAGTAAAGATATTGCCACTATTAAAATTAAGGATGATAGTATGATTACTCCTACTTTGTTCTTCTTCATAAATTCACTCTTCCATTCTTCTATTCTAATTTGATTTTATCATTTTTCGTTTATTTGGTCAATTAAAAAGAAAACTTCATGATATAGTCTTCCTGTCCTATTTTTTATTCTTTATTATAAAATGATAAGCATCCCTACACATATCTTCAATACTTAAAGTTGCCTGCCAATTTAATTCTTCTTTTGCTTTCGTTGGATCTGCAAAACATTCTGCAATGTCTCCTGGCCTACGCTCTACAATTTTATAATTTACTTTTACATTATTTACTTTTTCAAATGTAGTTACAAGATCTAAAACACTGTATCCTGTACCTGTTCCCAAATTATAAATATATAGACCACTTTTTTCTTTTTGTAATTTATCTAATGCTTTAATATGCCCTTTTGCTAGGTCTACAACATGAATGTAGTCCCTCACACCTGTTCCATCTTTTGTTGGATAATCATTTCCAAATACTGATAAACATTCTAGTTCACCGCTTGCTACTTTGGCAATATATGGCATTAAATTTGCTGGAATTCCATTTGGTGCTTCTCCGATTAGACCACTTGGATGAGCACCGATTGGATTAAAGTATCTAAGTATAGCAATATCCCAGGTGTTATCAGATTTATATAAATCCTTTAATATCTGTTCCACAAATAACTTTGAAGTTCCATATGGATTTGTAGTATTACCTGTTTTATCCGTTTCTTTGATAGGAACATGTTCTGGATCTCCATATACTGTGGCACTAGATGAAAAAACAATTCTTTTTACATTGTGTTTTTTCATCTGTTTTAATAAAACTAATACGGTTGATACATTATTTGTATAGTATTCGATTGGTTTTTGAACAGATTCTCCAACTGCTTTATAAGCAGCAAAATCAATTACAGCATCTATTTTTTCTTCTGTAAAAATCTTGTCTAATAGTTCTTCGTCTATCATGTCTCCTAAGTAGAACTTAATATCTTTATTCGTAATTTGCTTTATTTTATCTTTTACTTCTACTTTTGCATTTGATAGATTATCCAATACAACTACTTCATTATTTTCTTGTAATAATTCAACACAAGTATGACTACCAATATAGCCTAGTCCTCCTGTTACTAATACTTTCATAGTTATCACCTCTTGGCATGTTTTTCTCTATATTCTTTCATTACTGCGAGCATTTCTTTTCCAATTACATTCTCTATTGATTTGTTTTCCATAGACTCTTTAATAAACTGTTCCATATCTTTTTGTGGGATATAAAATAAATTAAAATCTGTTTTTCGTTCTAGTTCTGATAAATTCATTTCTTCTACCCTTGGTCCATCATTACTATGTACTACATAATAATATATTTTATTACAGCGAGACTTTCCTGTATGAAGATAATTTTTATAATATTCTTCAATTACCATGAATGGCCCAAAATCTATGGTACAGTTAATTCCTGTTTCCTCTTTTATTTCTCTTGTTAAGCTATCTTCTAATGATTCATAACTTCTCCAATGACCCCCTGGAAATTGGTAAGTATAATTATTGTGTACTACTAATAATTCTTTTTTTTCATTAATCATTAGAGCTTTTACTCTGATGACAATATCTTCTACTTTTTCTTTTTCTATATTATCCTCATTAATGACTATTTTTTTCATTGTTTTCCCCTTTCTAATTATATACATATCTTTCCCAATATTCGGTTGTTGTTGGTAATACTGTATCAAAAACCGCATCGATTTGTTCACACATATATTTTGATTTTTTCCAGATAGTTGTTCCTGTTATTAGACAGCTTGCTTCTGTTGATGCCATCATATATTCAAAAGTAGATGCTCGATCCTCATATTCATCTGTTTGTGCATAGTTATTTACAAAAGATGCATTTTGATCTTGTCTTGTTGTATAGGATAAATTACTATTTGTATTTCCATAAGTAAAACCAATTGGATTTAAAGTGTTCCAAGTTGTATAATTTGCACCTTTATAGTACATATATTTTTCAATATAGTGGTAAATTTCATGATGTAGACTTTCTACAAAACTATAATCAGTTGCGAGAGATATGACAATATTTTTTGTTGTTGAGTCTGTAATGCCAGTTACATTTTCTTGAGAATATCTTTTTAACAAATAAATAGTTAGCGTATATCCTCCTTGATTTGTTTCTCTAAAAAATCCAGAGGGATATAAAGCAAGATTGGTATTTAACTCATTTAATAATTGATTAATTCTATTACTATCACTTAGCATGATACTAGAAAGTCCTGCCACAGAGTATCCATTGGTTTCAGTTCCATATCTTATTGTAATTCCATAATTATTTTGAATCGTATTTCTTAAATTATTGTTAACTGTTTCAATCGATGTAGTTGGTTGTTGCGTTTCATTATTTTGTGTTTGAGAATTACTTTGATTAGGTGACTGCGATGGTGTCGTAGGAGAAGTTGCGGTAGCATTTGAACCTTGATTATCAGTTGGATACTCATCAGAGGAAGCATCTGTTCCCTCTTCTGGTGTTTCTTCATTTATTTCTGGTACTTCATCCGTTGTTGTAATTGAAATATCGTTAGTACTATTACTAGCGATGACATGTGTATCCGTAATGGGATCTATTATTTGTTTTTCATCTAGTTCTAAACCTAATCCCGTAAAAATCAATACAAAAGAAAAGGCAATTAAGACTCTTGCTAATTTTAACCGTTGTTTCCTTGTCATAAACATCTCCTACTCTTTCTTATATTGTAACAAATTTATAACGAAAAAAAAAGACTTATTCAGTCTTGATTTACTATTGCGTTAATTTTTATTTGGAATTCCGTTTTATGGCAAAAAGCTGAAATAAGTTTGAATATAGTACAATAAAATGTAAA
>CALVTC010000058.1 GCA_944359885.1 uncultured Bacilli bacterium
GTCCCCCGTAAATTACAGGTTACAATCCTCTAATTAGAAACTATTTATAAACTGTCCAACTTTTGGGGTTCAGTTCAATCAAACTCTTTTGTTATCTATTTTTCTTTTATCACAATACGCTACAATAATTAAAAGAATTATTCCTGCAATACTTAAAACTATTCCTATATTTTTCCAAGGGGCGTGATAAGTAATTTTTATTTCATGATTGCCTTTTTCTATAGGGAATGTGATTGTATTTTGAATACTTTTTTGATAACTTATTTCTTTTCCATCTACTTCTATTTGAAAAGCTTCATCATATGGTATTGATGCTACTACATTTTTTTCTTCTTTTAAATTTACTGTTGCGTAAATAGTGTCTCCTTTTGTTTTATCTCTATCTAGAGTTAGTTCTTCAAAATTTTCTTTTTGGGTTAAGAAGATGTCTTTTTCTACAGCATAGATGGATATTTCTTCTAATTCATAAAGTCCTGGAGCAAAAGTTATTTCTAACTTTTCTGGAGATACTAATACATAGTGGAATATTTCATTTTGATTATGATATTTCCAGCCTTTACAAGTTAATTTATTTTTAATTTTATTTATTGTAATCCATTGATCTTCTTTGGTGTGATTACATCTTTGATTGAATCTATTTTTAAATGTAATAAATACTACTTTATCTTTTAAAGAAGTTGTTGGTGTTAATATTAGTTTATTATCTTCTTTGGCGGTTATGAATAGACTGTTAGTCATTTTTTTTGTTTCTATTTTATTACTTTCCGTTGTTTCTAGATTGACTGTTTCTAATTTTAATTCTTCTTCTGGAACCTTATTTAGATAGGATGCAATTACACTCATTGGATAAGTTAAATTTTTATATTCTTGATTAGATAAATTATCTTTTGTTGCATAAAGAATTGGTAAATAAAATTCATTTTCATATAGTTTTAATGAACCTTTTTTTGCTTTTAATTGATAACCATCATTTAGAGTTTTATCCGTAATGATATACTTTTCTCCTATGATAGCTTCTGATAAAATATTCCCTTCTATACTTGTCATCATATTATTTCTATACATTTGATTATTTTTTTGCTTGTTTCTAAGCCATTTTTGATAATTACTATTCTGAGTTGATGAGTAAATAGAAGATTTATATTCCTTGATATTGTAGACTTTATTTAGAGCGGTTGATGATGATGTTTGGTTACCAATACGATAAAAGCTTTTGTCTTCTTTTGTTACTTCATCTACTAACTTCGCATAGTTTTTTTCTTTGTTACTAGTTACTTCGCCTTTTGGAATTAAAATATCGTTAAAAGAGGCAACAACACAAATTAGAGATGTCGATATTACTAAAAATACTTTTATTTTCTTTTGATGATGTTTTATATGTTCTAGAGATATTGCGACTAATAATAAAGCAAGTGGCAAAAATGGAATTAAAGACTTTGCATTTAAATATAATGTTCCATTTAATATATAATTAAAAAGTGGAAACAAGAAAATAACAATAATAACTCCTGCAAGTACTTTTACTTGCTTTTTTATATTTTTATCAAGTAACAATATACCAATTAATATGAATTCTAATAATGTAATTCCTGGAGAATATGCTGTATAAAGTGATTTTAAATTAGGTAATATTAATTGCCATAATTGTATTTGTTTTACGCTTTCTCCCCTGCCTGTTAATAAAGTGTAGGCAGTGGGTAACCATAAAATAGAGCTTATTAAAATAGCAATAAAAAATGGTATTGAAAAAGAAAATAAAAATTTTATGATATTTTTATTAAACTTATGGTCTTTTAGATATTGATATATTCCATAAATAATTAATACTACAATTCCTGAAACACTATAGTAGAAACTAGTAAATACCATTAATGTAATGGATATTATTAATAGTGCTTTTTTCTTATCTTTTAAAAATTTATCTACACCAAATAATCCTAATATTAAAAATGGGAAATAGTTCATAAACATAATATGTCTTTTGGCATGATAAATAATAGGTGTTGCGAAAAGAAAAAGTAAGGCAACAACAAGACATGTAGATTCTTTAAAATGATGGGATTTTAAAAATTTATAAAATAAGAATGTAGATATTACTACAACGAAGAAACTTACTATCATTAAGTAGTTTATCATGGGAATCATTGGAAATAAATATGATAGTAAGATATAGGGACTTAATAATCCATAATAGGACAAGTTATAAATATTTTGTCCTCCTCCTAGATTTAGAGCAAAGTCTGGTAATAAATCTTTCGTTTCATAAAAAAGATTTCTAAAATATTCCGGAAATAAGTAATGTTGCATAGCAAAATCTACTTTAGATGCAAAAATAAATTTACCATGTGTTAATATTAATGCAATTGTAATATAGATTGCGCTAAATAATAGAAGTATTAAAATATCATGCTTATATCTCTTTAATTTTTTCATATCTATCTACTGCTTTCTTTTCTTTTTTTAATTTTGTTAATGTTAACAATCGCTATTAGTATATCCTGTTTTTTGGTATTTATCTACCTAATTCTGGTTGATTACTGTCAAATATTAGTTGCTTAGACAGTTTTGTCCTTTATTTTATTTCTTTTTTCTTTTATAGTGCTTTCTAATTTGGTATAAAAATATTTATCATAAAATGGGGTCTTTTTTAAAAATAAAATAAAGATATTTGCTATATAGAACATAAAAATAACTAGTAATGTAAAAATATCTATAAATGCTAATATAGAATATGGAAAAATAATATCTCCTAATATATTTACTATCCATAATAGTGTATATGGTAATATAAAATAATAAAAATAGAGGAAGTATGGTCTTATATAATATAGTGGAGTTTGTTTTTCTTTTTTTAATCTAATATTTAAAAATGCACTTCCTAATGTTTTGTTTTGATAACATATTGGTATTGTTGTAAAGTAGATTATAAATAGAAGGACGGGATGTTTGCCTTTGGTTATTATTATCAAAGTCGTGTATAAGAATAAATCTAGAAAGAATAAAGTAATTCTTCTTAGTGGTGATATTTTTTCTCCTTTTTGATAGGCACTAGCTTCTAATTCTTTTTTACTGGGTAACTTTTTTTCTAAATCTTTCATCCATAGATAACCTACTACTCCACCTAGCGTGTTTAGTATTAAATCATCAATATCACATAGTCGATATGGTTTGGGATAAATACCATAGAGTCTTGTCAGTTGTGTAAACTCAAAGAAACAACTTATAAGAAGTGTTGTCTTGATGATTTTTTTTAAAGAGAAATTATAATAATATCTTAAAAACATTCCAAGTGGTACCATTAATAAGATATTAAATGCTACTACATAAAACGATGGATCTAGTATGGCTTTTATATAAGTTATTGGCTTTCCTATCACTAACGGGGTTTGTCTAATAAAATCGAATATAAAATGAAATGGAATAATTTGAATCATCCAATCTGGATTATTTAGTACACTTTCTTTAGATGGAAGTGGAAAAATAACTAGAAAGTATGCGCATAATAAATAAAAGATAAAACTATATATTAAAATTGTTTTTAGAGGGTTAATAGATGAAAATTTATGGTATTGATAAAGAATAAATGGTCCAGTAAATAGAAATGCTAGAATAGGAAAAATGATTACTGCTGTTTTTATAGCAAAGATGTAGTTCATAAGAAAAGGACTAGTTTTCTAATCCTTTTTGTTCCCCTTTATTAAAGCAATTAGGATAAATAGTAGCGCTAGTAGGATAAGTGGTGAAATCATTACTACGGGATTATTTAACCATTCTTGCCAATTTATTTTTAATATCATAATCTTTTTTCCTTTATAATATTTTTGCTACAGTAGTACGTAATTAAGAAATATCCTCCATAAATTAATATTAAGAATATCATCGTCATACCAACGCTTGCTAGCATTTCGTCTTTACCAAATGTTTCTAATATGAAAATACAGAATTTAATTCCAAAGATGGAATGAATAATTGCAATCAATAATGGGAAGAAGAAAAATATAGCAATTTGCCTAAATAGTGCTCTATTTAATTGTTTATCACTAGCTCCTATTCTTCTTAGCATTGTATATCTTGTTATATTATCTGTACTTTCTGATAGTTCTTTTAGGGCAAGTAATGCGGCACTAGAAATTAAGAAAATAATTCCTAAATATAGTCCAATAAAAGTAATCATCGCTCCCAGACCAACGCTTGCATCATAGATTGCTATTCTTGTTGTTCCTTCTAAAGTAATATCTGGATATAAATCATTTAATTCAGGGTTGGTAAAAGTCGCTTCAATTTCTTCTTTCGTTTTTTCATCACTTGCTTTGTAATTGGCAATCATATACTCTTCTTCCATTTGTGGTGAATCATCTGCTACATTAATTACATCGTCTGGAACAACGATTATTCCATCTGTAATATGATTACTAGACATTTCAATAAAACCATTTTTTACTTCTTTATATTTTGGTGTTAATTCTTTTCCGAAAATTGTTAATGGCGTATCTTCCGCTAGAGCTTCATTTCGCAAATTTATCATGCTTTCATAGTCTCCAATGACCATGTATTCATCGTCATCTAGGCTATATGTTTCATTATTAAATATTTTAGCAACTTTATTATATTCACTTAATTTAACTATAACTTCTGGAGAAGTATAGTCTAAGTACGGATACATTTTTTTCATTTTATCTAGAGTCTTCCCCATCGATGTTGCATAAGTTAGTGAAGAATCTGTATAAATATGAATGGTTGTTTGATCTGTTAAGTACTTTTCTTCGTCAATGTTTAAATCTTCTAATGTTTCGGAAATAGTCTTATAACTAGAATCTATTTGTCCATCTGTATATCCATAGTCTTCTTGAAGTTCTTTTGGAATGTTTCTTTTTTTCGTCAGTTCAATATCTGCTGGTGCTAGTTCTTTTAAGTTTGCAGTCATCGAATTTTTTATAGAAAGTGAACTAGATAGTACACAGATTGTAACAAATAACATTAAACAAATAATCGTCATCGAAAATACTGTTGTATTAATTTTACTGCTAATTTGTCTTAGGGTAAAACTATTTAAACCTTTGTAATATACTTTATGCATCATTTGTACAATCTTTAGCATCAATCCAGATAATGACCAGAATAATAGGAATGTAGATAGGGATCCTAGGGCAATAATTATACCTATATCTTTTACTGTTGAGCTACTTGTTCCATCTGGTATCGATACTTTGTAATAACAGTATCCAAGTATCATTACTGCTACTAAGAATATAATAGTGCAAAGGATAGGATTTTTCATTTTTATTTTTTCGGAACGTTTGTTAGCATTAATTAAATCAATTAATTTACAACGACTTACTTGGACTGTATTAAAAATCATCACTAGTAGGTACATAATACTAAAATAGATAACTGTTTTGATTAAGGCAGCTTTAGAAAATGTAAAGGCAAAATTTGTCATATCTGCTTCAAACATGTTTGCAACAAGTAAGCTCATTAGTTGAGAAAGAGCAATTCCTAAGGCTAGTCCCACTCCTAGAGAAAGAATACCTATGGCAATTGTTTCAATAAAAAGAATCATAGATATCTTTCTTTTACCCATACCTAACGTCATATAAACTGCAAATTCTTTATTTCTGCGTTTTATTAAAAATCTAGAGGCGTAAATAATTAGAAATCCTAAAATAAATGAGACAAATACACTCACTGCTGATAGAGTTTGAGTCATCATTTCAATAATATCGTAGGTAGATTGTTTTGTTTGTAGTAGTACTGTTTGACTTTCTATGGCATTAAACACATAGAATATAGCTACTCCTAGTATTAGTGTGAAAAAATAAATTGTATAGTCTTTAAAGCTTTTTTTGATGTTTTTTAGGGATAATTTACAAAGCATCATTTAAATCCCCTCCAAGCAATGTTACAACATCAATGATTTGATTAAAAAATTCTTTTCGACTCTTATCTCCTTTTCTGATTTCATTAAAGATTTTTCCGTCTTTAATAAAAATCACTCTAGATGCATAACTTGCTGTAAAAGCATCGTGAGTAACCATCAGAATGGTTGTTTTAAATTCCTTATTCAAATGATTAAAACTTTCTAGTAACATTTTTGAAGATTTAGAATCCAATGCTCCCGTTGGTTCATCTGCTAAGACGAGTTTTGGATTTGTAATAATGGCACGTGCGGATGCCACTCTTTGCTTTTGTCCTCCACTCATTTGATATGGATATTTCTGTAATACATCTTGAATATCTAATTTTCTTGCTACTTCATTCACTCTTTTACCTATTTGTCCAGTTTTAACATTTTGTATTGATAGAGCTAAAGCAATGTTTTCGTAAGCAGTTAAAGTATCTAAAAGATTAAAGTCTTGAAAAATAAATCCTAATTCATGACTTCTATATCTATTTAATTTATTGCCTTTTAGCTTTGTAATATCTAACCCTGCCACATAAATATGACCAGATGTTACTCTATCAATTGTTGAAATACAATTTAGAAGAGTTGTTTTTCCAGAACCACTTGCTCCCATGATAGCAACAAACTCTCCTTCTTCTACTTCAAAAGAGATTTTATCTATCGCCTTAGTCAAGTTGGATCTGTTTCCATAATATTTTTCAATATTTTCAATTTTTAATATTGTTGACATAACTTTTTCTCCTTTCATGCTTTCATTATAGAACAATCTATGTTATTTGTCGTTTGTTTAATCTTACAGTATCTTACAATTTTGTAATATTGCTTTTATCATAACAAGAAAGTATCTTGCTTTCAACGATTATGAAAAGCAATTTCACGTATTTACCACGAATTGTTCACTTTTTCTTCACATTTTAAGCATATACTTTCTTCGGAAAGGAGATATTATGATTATTGTAAAGCATGCGTTTCGTAATATGGTACGAAATAAAGGAAGAAATATTTTAATTGGTATTATTATTACGATTATAACGCTCTGTACTTGTATTGCTTTAGCAATTCATCAAGCAGGAGAAAATTTAGTTCAAACTTATAAAGATACGAATCCTCTTGCTGTTTCATTTTCTTTAAATATGAATGAATTGAGAAGTTCATCTGATGATGAAAAGAATGATTTTCAAAGTCTTAGTATTGAAGATATTAAACAATATGGAGATAGTGAGCTTGTAAAAGACTATTATTATATGTTGGAATCTAGTCTTAGTTCTGATTCTTTAGAGGCGGTTGATGATAATGTACGTCCTGATGCTAAAGAAGATGGTGAAGAGGATAATGATTTCAAACGAGATAATGCGCGTGGAGAGGCACCGGTAGGATCAATTGGAGACTTTCGTATTACTGCTTATTCTGATTTTAGCTATTTAGATGATTTTATTAGTGGTAATAAAAAGATAGTTGATGGAGTTATGGTTTCTGGAGATAGTTCAGATAATGAGATTGTTATTTCTGAAAGCCTTGCAGAAGATAATGAAATAGAAGTTGGAAGTGAAGTTACTTTTTATTTACCAGATAATGAGGATATTACTTATACTTTTGTTGTTGTTGGTATCTTTGAAGATAGTAGTGATGATAATTCTTCTGGGTTTATGAATATAAATGTTTTAAATAGTTCTAATCAAATGTATGCTAATATTCATAGTGTGGAAGAAATATTAGAAGATATGGAAGATGATGATAGTCAATTAATTCAAAGTAATGGTCTAAGTGCTTCTTTTTATCTAACAGATAATGATTTGTTAGATGAATTTGAAGAAGAAGTACGAAATAAAGGATTAAGTGATTATTATACAGTATCTACCAATGAAAGTGAAATTATGCAACAATTAGTATTAGTTTAAGAAGTAAATGCAAGTTATATTTTATATATTTTTAAAGTTGCATTTAGTCTAATAATGTCTTTTA
>CALVTC010000059.1 GCA_944359885.1 uncultured Bacilli bacterium
TTAAAAGACATTATTAGACTAAATGCAACTTTAAAAATATATAAAATATAACTTGCATTTACTTCTTAAACTAATACAAACCAACAAATAACTTGACAAAAACATACAAAATATGATAAAATAGTACCCGCTAAATGAAAGGGGACTTTATAATGAAAGCACAAGAAGATGCAGTAATAGAGTTATTAACAGGAATATTAAAAGCAGTACCAGAAAAATCCTTAGTAGAAGCAGCGCTAGAAACAGAAGAAATTGCTAGTGTTTTCCATACAGGAATGAAAAAGGATTATCATAAAAATGTTTTTGCCATCATCTCATCATATCAACAAGAACCAACTCTACCGCTAATTGATAGATTAAGTCTAATAGATGGAATATTATTTAAAGAAGAAACATTATCAAATAATAAGATAGAATTGCCACAAACATCAGAAAGAGCTTATACCCTAATAACAAGATTAGCTGATGTCAGTGGAAAAACTGCTGGTTTAACAGAAAAAGCAAAATATTATTTCTACCGTGGAATAGAACTAGCAACCAAAACACAACAGCAAGTCAAACAAAAAAGAGCTTAAATCGCTCTATATTCGTCCTTTCCTTTGAAAGGATTTTTTTTGTCAATATGATCAAAAAATAAAATTCCATTTAAATGATCCAATTCGTGTTGAAAACAAATAGCTAGCTCTTCACGAGCACGAATATGAACTTTTCTACCTTCCATATCATAAGCTTCCATAGTAACTCTAGCATATCTTGGAACAATTCCTTCAACTGGTCGGTTAACAGATAAACATCCTTCTCCCATCTCAACATAAATCTTTTCAACAGAATTACTAATGATTTTAGGATTAATCAAAACATAAGTTTCAAATTCACCCTCATCAATTTCGTTAACTACAACGAAATACCTTTTAGCAACACCTAACTGAATAGCTGACATTCCCATACCAGGTCTTAAATCATATTTTTCAGACAACTCATCAATTTGGGAATCATGTAAATATTTTATCATAGTAGAAATTAATTCTTTATCTTTCTTTGTTAAAGGAAATTCCACTTTTTTACTAATCATACGTAATCGTTTATCTTTTTCATCTAAAATATCCTTTGTTTTAAGCACAGTACCACCTCTTTATGCAAGTATATTTTATCAGAAAAAGTAAAAAATGCAAAGTATATATTTTTCTAAATCATAGTTTTAAATACATTTTCTTAATATAAAACAAAAAAATTAAGTCTTTGATCATGACTATCCAAGTTCCTACTTCATAGCCCCAATATCCATACTTCTCACAAGCTTACTACCGATAGCTGCTACTTTCATATACTTCTTTAATTTTTCAAACATAATATTATAACTTGCATTATCTATCCTGATAATTTCCACATTTTATACAAAAAACTTTATAAATAAAAAAAGTGTATAAAAATACACTTCTAATTAAAAGGTCCAGCGAGATCCGATCACAATGACTAATAAGATAAATAACACTAAAACGATTGCATAGTTAGAATGATTATTATTGCCATAGTAATAAGGATAGTATGGCATTTGATTATATTGTCCACCGCAACAAGTAGACCCATTACCATAATAATACATAGAATAGCCTCCTTTACATAATCTACTATAAATTATGTAAATTGACAGAATTTGTTAATAAAAAGAACCTAGTAACCACTTCATTTCACAAAACAGTCAAAAATATGGTATATTATAATATAGAATGGAGAGTGATAAAAACGAAAAAAATCATCAAGTATGTTGACAAACCACTTTTATTAATCTCCGTATTACTTTTTATTATTGGTCTAATTATGGTATTTTCTGCATCAAATGTAACAGCTTATATGTCCCATGCTGTAAGTCCATATAATTATTTTATAAAACAAGCTATATTCTTAATAGTAGGTCTTTTTATGTCCCTGATAATGATTAAATTTACAACCAAAGCGTATGGAATGTTTTCCTGGGGTCTATTGGTAATTATTATTATCAGTTTATTAGGTCTATTAGTAATAGGGCAGACCAAAAATCAAGCGATATCGTGGTATGATCTCGGACCAGTAAGTATTCAACCAAGTGAATTTGCCAAAGTAATTACCATAGTTTGGTTAGCAAGATATTATGAAAAAAACAAAAAGATGACTAGCTATGGAAAAAGTCTATTTCCGCTAGGAATTTGTGCAATTATTACTTTATTAATCTTTATACAACCAGACTTAGGTACGGCAATTATTTATACAATTATCGTAGGAGTAATGTTTTTAGCAGCGCCAATTCTAAAGGAAATTAAAGTAAAAACAGTCTTTGGTATATTAGGATTTATTGTTTTTGCAGGAATTGTTTTTCTAAGTGCTGGGAAATCTCTTTTACAAGATAGACAATTAGAACGTTTTGATTTTTCAAATCCTTGCGATAAACTCTTAACGACTGGAAATCAAGTATGTAATTGTTATATCGCAATTAATAACGGGGGATTAACAGGAGTAGGGTTGGGAAATTCAACACAAAAATATTTATATTTACCAGAACCTTATACAGATTTTATCTTTGCAATTATTGTTGAGGAATTAGGTTTAATTTTTGGAATAGGAATTTTATTATTGTATATGATTTTATTATATAGAATTCTAAAAATTGGAAGAGAAAGTCCAACAAACCGTGGCGCTTTGCTATGCTATGGAGTAGCGGTTTATATTTTCTTACATATTGCAATCAATTTAATGGGAATCTTTGGTATGATGCCAATGACAGGAGTACCATTACCATTTATGAGTTATGGAGGAAGTTTCACTATCTGTTTAATAGCAGCATTAACCATTGTACAGCGAGTAAGTGTAGAAAATAAGTTAATAAAAGAAAAGCCTGAAAAAGTCAAATAAATTGACTTTTCAGGCTTGTATGCTATAATATCCTCACAAAGGAGAAAATCATGAGTAACAAACTAAAAAGACTTAGAGAAGTCTTAATAAAAAGTATAGAACATTCTCATCAAATATTTATTGTAGGACATAATACACCGGATTATGATGCCATTGGTGCATCTCTTGGTGTTGCTACCCTCGCAAAAGAATTAAAACGAAAATCTTATATTATTGTAAATGACCAACCTCAAGAATTAGAACCTGGTGTAAAAAAAGTAATGGATGATAGTAAGAAAGAATATCATTTTATAAATTTAGAAGAATTTAGAAAAAAATCAGACAGAGGTTCTTTACTAGTAGTAGTAGACGTAAATAAAAGATATTTAACCTCTGTTCAAGATGATTTGGACAAAGTAGGAAAAACTATTATTATTGATCATCATCAAGAAGATAAATTTACTATTCCGGCGCAGTATACTTATATCGATCAACAAGCATCAAGTGCCAGTGAAATAGTAGCGCAAATATTACATGCAAAGCAGATAAAATATTCTAAAAATATTGCCAACTATTTACTAGCAGGAATCATACTAGATACAAAAAGATTTCAAAAAAATACAACTCCAACAACATTAGATACTGCCGAAAAATTATGTAGAAAAGGAGCGGACTACGACGCCGTCAATAAATTGTTTATTTCTAATTTTGTAGAAGATGATCAAATCTATTCTTTAATCTTTGGAAAAAATGTAGTGGATATCGATGAAACATCATCAAAAGAAATTATTATTGCCAATACCCATATTCAAGCTTATCCACAATTATTCGGTGAACCAACAGTATCTTTTACTGTAAACAGAGTAAAACCAAGAACAATTTATAGACAGGATGGTTTAGCTAAAACAGCAGATAAAATGTTAAAATATGCCGATATGAGTTTTGTTTTAGGGTATGTCAGTGAAACAGATGTTGGTATTAGTGCCAGAAGTAAATGTGAAATTGATGTAGGAAAGTTGCTAGGGCAATTAGATATAATAGATTTTCCAATCGGAAATATAGAAAATCAAAAGTTGACCAAAATAATCAAGAGTGGTGGTGGAAATAAACAGAATGCCGGAGGAAGAATTACAACAAACGATATATTTAGTGTCGAAAAATTTTTAATGGATTCTGTCTTAGAAATGGCAACTCCAGACGAAGTCATAGAACACAACGAAGAAATAGAAAAACCAGTAGTCCTGGTTAGAAAAAGAAAAGAAGTAAAAGTACATTAAAAAAAACTCTATAATTTAGAGGCACAAAATAAATAATTAGCTGTAACAATATCATCATAAAGCTTGATACTTTATGATGATAAATTCTTATTATTTCTATATTAAATATACTATATTTTTTTGCTTTTCACAATGAAATTTATCTTTTCCTTATGTAAAATGAGGAAAAACTCCTAGAAAAAAGAATTTTAATTAGTCAAAAAAATTGTCAGAAAATATGACAATTTTTTTCATGTTTATTAGAAATAAAATTTCTTTATTAGTAATTAGTGTCGAAATATAAATAGTCAAAATTCTAGTCAAATCTTATTTAGCTCTTATTTTATCAAGCAAAATCATAAAGTATCAAGCTTTGTGATTTTATAAGTTTAGTATATAAGGAGTTTGATAAGATGGATAAGATAAATAAGTATAAAAGACAAATTATTTCACTAGGTGTACTTTTTCTTGTAATAGGAATTAGTCTTATGACATATTCTTTTGCAGTATTAGGACTAAATTCTAGTATTATTATTACATCACAAAATACTAGTTATGAAAATAGAGAACCTGGTTCTTGGCGAGTAGAGAAGAGTGCCAAGTGGATTTCTAGAAATACGGCAAGAATTACTTTTGATGTAGATACTATTTCTATGTCAGAATATGAATATAGTGATGTAATCTTTCTATTAGATGTATCTAGTTCCATGTCCGGAGAGAAAATAACTGCATTGAAAGAGGCAGTATCTTCTGGTATTGAAAAAGTTTTAGATAACGAAAACAACCGAGTAGGAGTTATTACTTTTGGAACTACATCTCAGATTGTATCAAACCTTACCAATCAAAAAGATATTCTATTAGATGAAATCAATCAATTAGAAATGTTAGGTAATACCAATTATTATCAAGCACTTGTTAATTTAGATAATGTCTTACAAGGTTACCAGAAAGAAGAAAATAGAGATTTAGTCGTATTATTTATTACAGACGGTCTTCCAGATAAAGATACCCCGAATCAAGTAGCGGAGTATAATTATCTAAAAAGCGAATACCCATATCTTACAATCCAAGCAATTCAGTATGAAATGGGAAGTGGTATATTAGACCCTATTAAAGAAGTTAGTGATACACAAACAATAGCGACAACAGAGACACTATCTTCTGTTATTGATAATTTCTGTATGACTTCTACTTATTATGATAACTTTGAAATTATAGATTATATCGACAATAACTATTTCGATTTAAGTAGTCTTCAGGATATTAATTCTAGTATAGGAGAAGTAAAGATAGATGAAGAAAATGGTCTACAGAAAGTTATATGGACGATATCAAATCTAAGATCAGGTGGCCATGTGAAATTAACGATAGATATCAAGTTAAAAGAAGAGTATCAAGATGTTCCAGGAATTTATTCAACAAATGAACAAGAACAAGTGATATCTAGTATCAATGGTATAGATGAGAGAGTTTCAAGTATGGAAGTACCAAGGATATCTAATACCTATGAAGTAATCTATGATGGAAATGCACCTGAGGGATGTAGTGTAGAAAATGTACCGGAAGCAGAGGTATACTTTGTTTTTGATACAGTATCTATCTCAGAAGAAGAAGTAAGTTGTAGTGGATATCAGTTTAAAGGATGGGAAGTAGTAACAGATAATGTTACTAAGGTAAACAAAGATTATTTCATTATGCCAGAGAGTGATGTAGTCATTCGAGCAAAGTGGTCTAAGTTAACGATATCTAAATCGATGGACGGAGTAGTAAGTGAACAAGGAGACCCTATTATGAAGGGAAGTAGTTGGTGGCCATCTACTTTAGATAAGACTATGGTTACTAGTATTACAACAAAAGATAACACGGATATTCCAGATAATATCATAGAATGGTGGGATGCATCAGTTGCACAAGACCAAAGTGTTATAGCTTATATCGAAGATGATGGAAGTGGAGGATATAAGGTAACAATCGGAGGAAGAGGAGGAATTATCGCCAATCAAACTTCCGATCAGTTATTCATGAATTTTTCCAATATGCAGACTATAGATTTAACCCATCTAGATACAAGTAGAGTTACTCGTATGGGGCAGATGTTCCAAGGATGTAGCAATTTAACTAGTTTAGATTTAAGCAATTTTGATACTTCTAAAGTAACCAATATGTCTTATATGTTTAATTCCTGTTATGCAGTTAATATAGATTTTGGTAAGAACTTTGATGTATCAAAAGTAACTAACATGTTAGCTATGTTTTATAATTCTAACAGATTAATTACTTTAAATTTAAGCGATTGGGACACCTCAAATGTAACTGATATGTCTTATATGTTTTACGGGTGCCGTGGTTTAATTAGTTTGAATATAGCTAAATTTAACACAGTAAAAGTGACGAATATGTCTAATATGTTTTTTAGGTGTAATCAGTTAACCAGTTTAGATGTATCGCAATTTAATACTTCTAAAGTAACAAATATGAGTAGTATGTTTCGAGATTGTAGTAGTTTAACGAGTCTAGATGTATCTAATTTTGATACTTCAAATGTTACCAATATGTCTGAAATGTTTCGTGGCTGTACTGGTTTAACAAATTTAGTTTTAACCAAGTATGGTTTACCTAATTATTTTGATACTAGTAAGGTAACTAATATGAGTTATATGTTTTATGATTGTAATAAGCTTGAAACATTAGACGTTTCTAGATTTAATACTTCAAGTGTAACTAATATGCAATATATGTTTTATCATTGTAGAAGTTTAACAAGTTTAGATGTTTCCAAGTTTGTTACTGACAATGTTACAAATATGAGTTATATGTTTTATAATTGTAATAGTTTAACAAATTTAGATGTCTCAAAATTTAAAACTTCAAATGTAACTGATATGCAATTTATGTTTGCTTCATGTAATGAATTAACAAGTCTAGATGTAAATGGTTTTGATACTTCAAATGTAGTCAATATGCAATGGATGTTTTATAATTGTATTAGTCTAATAACATTAGATGTAAGCAAGTGGAATACTTCTAATGTTACTAATTTGTATTCTACATTTGCTTCTTGTCGTGCCTTAGAAAGTATTACCTTTGGAGAAAATTGGGATACTAGTAATGTTACAACGATGAGAAATATGTTTAATACTTGTTATAATTTAACAAGTTTAGATTTGAGTATGTTTACTACCCCTAAAGTAGAAAGTGTTGCGAATATGTTTAGTATGTGTGATAGTTTAACTAATCTGGATATTAGAAATATGGATTTTACTATGACTGAATATACTGGGATGTTTAGTGTAAATGGAGATGCCATTACTATATTAGTAAAAGATATAGAAGCAAAAGACTTTATAGAGGAAAGATTAAATGAAGTAAATAGACTTTATAATAGTGTCACAATAGTATAATGTTAGAAGAGATAGAAAGTTTTAAAAGATTTGTTTTTCGTAAGGAAAAGTAAATCTTTTTTCTAATAATATATATGAGGTGATGATTATAAAAAAGTTTTATACCTGTCGCTATG
>CALVTC010000060.1 GCA_944359885.1 uncultured Bacilli bacterium
ATCTTAACTGGATTTTTATGTAAGACTAAATTCTCGTCTAACATATTGAAACTGGAATTTACTTTTTCATTTTACAAGAAAAAATTACACTATTTTTAAATGCATAAAAATAGCTTTTTTCTATTATTTCTGCTATAATAAGCAACAGATAGGAGATACTATGCAAGATGAAAAGAAAAGAATAATAAATTGTATCAAAAAAGAACTGAAAAATTGGAATTCGCAGTCAGAAAAATATTTTAATTGTACAAGAAAGGAAATGAAATATTTATTATATGCCATAAGAAAAGGTATTTATGATAATGTATTTCAAAAAAAAACAATCTCGCTTCCCTTATTAAGTAGCTGGAATCATTTACGAAGTGAGAGACAAAAAAGAAAGATTTATATACAAGATATTACATCAGAAAACTACGAAATATATGGCGAAATAAAAACAACGTTACACTATATTACGAAATTAATTGAAGAAAACAACACTATCACACACCAAACACCCCCAACGGAACAAGAACTATTAAAAATACTAGAACTATATCAAAAAGTAACCATGACTAACTATACGAAAGAATCAAAAGAAGAAGTAATAAATCGCCTTCAAAAGCTAAATCTTCGAATGAATAACAACTTTCCTCATAATATAAAAGAACTAGAAGAAGCGTTTTTACCACAGTTAAGGAAACATTCAGAAAAATATCAAAATAGTCCCATAATAACAGAAATAAAACAGATACAAATAACAGTAGAAAATACAATAAAATATCTAAAAAATCATGATATAAAAACAATATTTAATAAATCATCCAATACTAAAGAGGAAAATTATATTAAGAGAATGATATTAAGTCAAATTGATATTCCTTCTGTAGTGTTTGAAAATTTTCATATATTTTTAGATCAAGCAATGAATAGAGTAAGATTAGATCTAAAAAATGAATTTGTTCTAACAAAAGAATCAGAAGAATTACTATGGAAAGAGTCCTATACCAAAAGAGAGATTTTATTACCTTTAATAAACGGGGTTTTACAATCACTAGAAAAAAAGACTGTACCATTAAATATAAAACAAGAAATAAAACAGATTCAGTATAATAATCATTGCTCTGGAGAATTCGTCAAAACTCCCTATGCAAACAAAATAATCGTATCCAATAGCTTAATTTTGTATTCTCTATCGCCAGAAAAAATTCCAATATTTCTAGATAATATGCAAAAAAAATATGACAGGTTATATTACGAATCATCAGATTATGAGTTTATGGAAGGATGTATAGAAATAATGGGAGATATGATGCTGTCACAAATTATGGTATCTGGAAATAAAAGAACTGTAAAATGTTTATTTAATGAAATGCTAATATCAAGAAATATTTTACCTCCAATAGTGGATTTAAATGAAAATGAACAATTTCTTTGGGATAAGTTTGTAGAAAGCAGAAATACAAATTACTCTCTAGCAAAAGATATTATCTTACAAGATACAAAAGAAATGGCCGAACAATTTAATGAAGGTTATTATAATAAACCATTAACAATAGCGAAATCAGCAACATCTAGATCGGATTTTTCGAATAAGTATTATAGACGATAATGATATGTTATAATAAAATTAGGAGGAAATATGAGAAAAATAAAAATTCATGGAATATATAAGCATTTCAAAGGAAATTATTATTTAGTAGAAGATGTAGCAAAGGACAGCGAAACAAAAGAAATGATGGTTGTATATCGAGCTTTATATATGGATAATACTTGCTGGGTAAGACCATTAAAAGATTTTTTAGGAGAAGTAGATCATAAAAAATATCCAAAAGTAAAACAAAAATATCGCTTTGAATTACAAGAAATAAAAAGTAATACGGACAAATTTAAAGGAGAACAAAATGGAAAGATGTAGCTGGGTAAATAGCAAAAATCCTCTATATATAAAATATCATGATGAGGAATGGGGAGTTCCTGTATATGATGATCACAAATTGTTTGAAATGTTATTGTTAGAGTCTTTCCAAGCGGGCCTTTCCTGGGAATGTATTTTGAATAAAAGAGGGTCATTTAAAGAAGCTTTTGACAATTTTAATTATGAAAAGATTAGTAATTATGATGATAAAAAAATAGAAGAATTAATGCAAAATAAAGGAATTATAAGAAATAAAAGAAAAATAACCACAACAATAAAAAATGCCAAGGTATTTATGAAAATACAAAAAGAATACCAATCATTTTCTAACTATCTATGGCACTTTACAGATAATAAAATAATCTATGAAACCAACAAAACAATATCCCCATTATCAGATACAATTTCCAAAGATTTAAAAAAACGAGGAATGAGTTTTGTAGGATCAACGATAATTTACTCATACCTACAAGCAATTGGTATGATTAACTCTCATGATCCAGGGTGTGATTTATATAAAAAGAAGTAGGAAGGCTAATTATATGATAAAAGCAATTATCTATCAATCCAAAACAGGACATACTAAGGAGTATGCTGAAAATCTAAGTAAAGAGTTAAAGCTACCATGCTATTCTATCAAGGACGCAAAACAAAAAGTAAACAAGCAAGAAGAAATAATCTACCTATCTTGGATTCGTGCCACATCTTTAGTAGGATACAGAAAAATAAATAAAAAATATAAAATTTGCTGCATCGGAGCAATAGGAGCTTATCCAAAAAGCGATGAATATACAAAGCAACTAAAAGAGTATAATCATATAACACAAGAATTATTTTATTTACGTGGTGGAATTAACTATGAAAAATTAAATAAACTTTATCAAAAGGTATTAAAACTAGTAGGGAAAGCAATTACTCTAGAAAACCCTAGAGATAAAGAAATGTCTCATTTATTTGAAAAAGGTGGGAACTTTGTAAATTCTAAACAACTAAAACCAATGATAGAATATATAAAGGAGTAACAAATGAATAAAGGGAAAAAGGTAGTAATAATTACTACTGCAATTATCGTAACAGGAATAATTATCGCCATAGTAATTTATATGAACAACTGGCCACTTCGTTTCTCAAAAGAATTAAATAAATTTTTTGGAGAAGGAAACTGGGAATACGTATCAAAGGAAACTGAAGAAAGCAGAATGTTTGAAGAAAGCAGAAAAGACCCTCTAACAAACACTAGACAACAGGAAGCAGGTCATTATAAAAATTGGCAAATTTCAGTAAAACGTAATAATCAGGAAGAAATTTGGGAAATATCGAACCATACTTATAAAATAAATCATGATAAATATTGGATATTAAGTTCAAAAAGATATTCTGCTAAAGAAGCCTTGATTCTAGAATTAATGGATATTGCAGAAGAAATTGTTGCAGAAAAATTTAAAGAAGAAATAATAAAGGATCTATATTCTGAAAAAGAAACAGAATGTTTTGATATCGCATTAATGTATCACGGAGGAAATCCTGAACCTAATTTTTATAAGGAATTATATAATCAAAATTGGTTTACTGCAGATAAAGTAACTGCCAAAGATTTTTTAGAAACAAATTTATATGACTTCTATTTATATATTAGAATCGATGATTATAAATTAGAAAAATTTAAAGAAGAAGAACAACAAAAACTACTAGCAACAAGAGAAAAGTTAGAACAAAGATTAATAGAAGAATATGAAGATAATGCCTCATTTGAAATATATTTTGCAAAGGGAAATGAATCAGAATATAAAGATGGAAAAAAGGTAGAAGAATAAAGAAAGTTGGTGACAACATGAAAGGCAAAAATATGTATCTAGCTTTTGGCAGTGAAGTAATTTACGATGATGCCGAATTTAATATTGAAGAAAAAGATAAAGTCGGAGTTGTCGGAGTAAATGGTGCTGGCAAGACTACTTTATTTAAGATTATTCTAAAAGAAGAATGGCTAGACGGAGGAAAAGTTACCACTGACAACAAAAAAATAGGCTATCTTCCCCAAGAGATTAGTTTTGAAGACAAAGAAATGAATGTACTAGACTATCTCTACAGTGCCAGACCAATTGAAAAACTTGAAAAAGAATTAAATAACATCTATGAAAAGCTACCAAATGTAGAAAAAAAAGAACAAACAAAACTACTACGTAGAGCTGAAAAAATACAAAGTGAACTAGATAGCCTTCACCAATATACGGCAGAAGATGAACTTTTATCTTTAATAGAAAATATGAAAATAGAAAGTGAATTATTAGAGATGAAGGTAGGGGATTTATCTGGAGGTCAAAAATCAAAAGTAGCTTTCGCAAGACTTCTATTTTCAGCTTCTGATATCCTACTACTAGATGAACCAACCAACCACTTAGATATGAAGACCAAGGATTTTGTTACAGACTACTTAAAAGATTACCATGGAATGGTCTTAGTAATCAGTCATGATATTGATTTTTTAAATGAAGTAATTACAAAAACAATGTTCATTAATAAAGTGACACATAAAATTAAAGTATATAAAGGAAACTATACAGAATTTAAAAGATTATATGCAGACGAAATGATGAAAAAGGAATTAAGAATCAAAGAACAAGAACGAGAAATAAAACATCTACAAGAAGTAGTAAAAAAAGCGGAGTCTGCTTCTAGAACCAATCACAACATCAAAAGACTAGGACAATCTAGAAAGAAAATGCTAGAGAAAAAATTAGAAGAGTTAGAAACAAGAGAAGAAACATATAAGGCTGTGACTATGAAAGTAGAACCATTAGAAAGAAGTGGAAAGATACCGTTAGAAGTAAATCATCTGACTTTCCACTATCCAAATAAAAAAGACCTATATCGTAACCTTTCTTTTCAAATGGCAAGAGGAGAAAAGTTCCTAATCATTGGAGAAAACGGAGTAGGGAAATCAACTTTATTAAAATTAATAATGAAACAACTACAACCTATCCAGGGAGAAATTGAATATGGTTATCATGCAAGTATAGCTTATTATGCACAAGAATTAGAAATATTAGAGGAAAACAAAACAATTTTAGAAAACATTGATAATCCAAACTATAATGATCAAGAATTAAGAACATTTCTAGGAAATTTCTTATTCTCAAACAATGATGTCTTTAAAAAGGTAAGCGTCCTATCCCCTGGAGAAAAAGCAAGAGTCGCCTTGTGTAAAATATTAATTCAAAGAACCAATATTATTATTCTAGATGAGCCAACGAATCACTTTGATCCAGAAACACAAGCTATCATTGGAGAAAACTTTAAAAACTATACTGGTACTTTAATCATGGTTAGTCATAATCCATCATTTGTAGAACAAATTGGAGTAACTAGAATGTTAGTATTACCAGAAGGAAAAATAGTAGAATACAAAAAAGAACTTCTACATTATTACTATTATTTAAATACAGAACTGGTATAACAAAGTAGAAGTTTTTGGAAAAAGTAAAGATTTATGATATTATGAATGTGTAAGAAGAAAATTCATACACTAAAAAAGGGAATGCTCGACTTTGCTTGGACGAGTACTCATCGAAAATGATATGAACCCCGTTTCTTGGACATAGAAGCGAGGTTTTTATATGGGGAAATTAACTTATGATGATAAGGTAAACTTATATTATGATAAAAAAGAAGGGCTACATTTATCATATATATCACAAAAATACAATACAACAGTAGATAATATACAATTTTTATGTCGATTGATTGATAAACATGGATTTGAAATTTTAACTAAAAGGAAATCATATCAAAGATATGAAAAGGAACAAATAATAAACAGAGTAATAAATGGTGAATCTATAATTTCTGTTGCTATCGATGAAGGAATTAAGAGTAAATCTATGTTATCACATTGGGTTCAAAAATATAAAGAAAACGGTTATAATATAGTTGAACGAAAGCGAGGTCGTCCAACTATGCCAAAAGTAACAAAGAAAAAGAAACGCGAAACAAAAGATGAGAAAATAAAAAGATTAGAAGAAGAAAATTTATATTTAAAAGCGGAACTAGAATACTCAAAAAAATTGAGAGCCGTTGTTCAAGCAAGGAAGAATCAACAACCGAAGAAAAAGTAATGGTTGTAAGTGAACTACGGCTAATATATCCATTAAAGATTCTTCTAAATGTTTCAGGAGTAAAAAAATCTACGTTTTATTATACTTTAAGCAAAGTAGATAAAGATGATAAAAATAAAAGTATTATAGATAAAATTAAAGAAATATTCTTTTATCATAAAGAAAGATATGGATATCGTCGAATTACTTTAGAATTAAGAAATCAAGGATATTTAGTAAATCACAAAAAGGTTTATCGTTTAATGATTAAATTAGGATTAAAACCTTTAAAAAGGAATAAAAGAAAATATTCATCTTATAAAGGAACTGTTGGTAAAATAGCTAATAATCTTATTAATAGAGAATTTGAAGCTGATAGGCCAAATGAAAAATGGTATACTGATGTAACAGAATTTAATTTAAGAGGAGATAAAGTGTATCTTTCACCAATTTTAGATGGATTTAATCAAGAAGTAATATCTTATAATGTTTCTAAGTCACCAAATTTAGAACAAATAAATGATATGCTTAATAAAGCCTTTGATAATAAAGAATTAGTTGGTTTGATATTTCATTCTGACCAAGGATGGCAATATCAACATGAATCTTATCAACAAAGATTAAAAAATAAAGGTATTAAACAAAGTATGTCTAGAAAAGGAAATAGTATGGACAATGGCCTTATGGAAAATTTTTTTGGAATACTAAAAACAGAAATGTTTTATGACCAAGAAGATAAATACGAGACATTAGATGATTTAATAAAAGCGATTGATGAGTATATTTATTATTACAACTATGATAGAATTAAAGTAAAATTAAAAGGATTGTCTCCTGTAAATTATAGGCTACAATCCTCTAATTAGAAACTATTTATAAACTGTCCAACTTTTGGGGTTCAGTTCAAAATGGGATGTACTTAATTTACGAAAGTAAATTGAGTACTATTTTTTTGTTAATAAGGAATTTGCTTGTCTAAAATACAAATTTGAAAACTTGATATAAAATAGTTGATATGCGAACAAATGTATTGTACAATATTCTTATCAGGAGGTAATGTTATGCATAGTGCATATCGTTTTCGTTTGCTTCCTACAACTAATCAAGTAGAACTAATTCACAAAACATCTGGTTACACATAGAATAATTTTATCTAAGTCACAAGGAATGCAGTGTCTGTGGATATAAGAATTGGCAAGTACTCAATCAGTCTTATATTCCCATCAACAAGGTAGCATAAAAATAATTGTTAATTAATTGAACAAGACTATATTTTAAAAGAAATATAGTCTCAGACTGTTGACAAAGTCGAAATGAATTTGTTAATAGAAGTGAAATGAAAAGTTAAATTTCAGATTCTGTTCTAAAAGCATATTTGTAAGAGTAAATGGCAGTTTTTTTTAAAAA
>CALVTC010000061.1 GCA_944359885.1 uncultured Bacilli bacterium
TTTATGTTTGAACTTAACATATAGAATATCAATTTCTAAAAGAAGTTGATATTTTTTTGTGTTTAAGAAAGGACAGATTTATAATGATTAATATTATTAGTAAAGAAATACCTATTGAGAAAGATTTACAAAAGAAAATCGAATTTATATGTGATTTTTGTAATACTACTCCTACTTTTATAAATGGTAGTATCAAAAAGATTGAACATACTAATTTATCTTATATTGAACCTCATAGAATAATTATTAATGGGATTAATTTTCTAGCATTTAATTATTCAAAATCTCTTTATGTAGGAAATTTACAAAATGATATTGAATTTAATGAACTTGAAGATTTTATAAAATCATTTAATTAATTTATCGTTTTTATCAAATATATCAACTTCTCTTTATATTGTTAAAATGCATACCTATTGACTTTTATGTATTTTGTGATAATATATAGAACCAATAAATGACAAGCAGTATCCGTCTTTTATTAGAAAGTAGGTACACTATGGTCAAAATCACAAAATACTTTAAGAATTTATATATGTTAAATAATCGATTTATGAGGAGTCAAAGGTATTAGTTTTTAAGCTAGTATTTTTGACTCCCTTTTTTTGTATTTAGAAAGGGATTGATATTATGGAAATAGAAAAAATAAATTGTGGAATCTATATGAGAGTATCTACAGAAGATCAGGCACGAGAAGGATTTAGTTTAGGAGAACAAAAAGAACGATTAGAGGCTTATTGTAAATTTAATGATTATCATATAGTCAAATATTATGAAGATGCAGGAATTAGTGCTAAAACTGGCAATCATAGGCCAGAATACGAGCAAATGCTAGAAGATGGAAAAAAAGGTATTATAAATATGATTGTTGCCTTAAAATTAGATAGAATTACAAGAAGTATTAAAGATTGGGAAACACTTATGGACTACTCTGATACTTATAATGTTGCTCTTGCTTTTGTAAATGATAAAATTGATACAACTAACGCCAATGGTAAAATGGTATCAAGAATAATGATGAGTGTTAGTCAAAATGAAATTGAAAGAACAAGTGAAAGAACTAAAATAGGTTTATCTGGAGCTATTAAATCAGGTCATATTCCCCATCAAGCACCATTTGGTTATAAACATTTAGAAAAAAGACTTGTACCAGATGAAACAACAAAAGATGATGTTATTAGAATATTTAATTTATACCATCAAGGAAATTCATATCAAACTATTGCTAACATTTATAACAAAGAAAAGATATTTGGTAAAACTAATTGGTATGATTCAACTATATTAAAAATAATTGAAAATGAAATATATAAAGGAGATTTTGTTCATGGTAAAAGAACTAAAAATCCAACTTATTATGAAAATGTTGTTGAGCCTTTAATATCAAAAGAATTATGGGAAGAATGTCAGGTGCAACAAAAAAAGAATTCTAGAAGTTATAAAAGAACTCTTACTTATCTTTATTTACAAAAAATAAATTGTCCTAAATGTAATAGGATTTTGGGAGGCAAAGCAACAACAAAGAAAAACGGAAATGTTTATTATTACTATTATTGTAATGATTGTAAAATTAATTTAAAAGAAAATGTTGTATCAGATTATTTTGATAATTTTATAGAAGAAATATGTGAGTATGATTCAGTAGTAAATGGCTTCTTCCTACCAATGCTTAAAAATAAAATAAATAACCCAAAAGAAACTTTAGAAAAAGAATTAAAAGAACAAAACATAAAACTTGAAAGAATTAGAAAAGCATATATAAATGGTGCATTTAATCTTGATGAATATAACAAAGAAAAGGAAATTGTTGAAGTTAATATTGAAAAATTAAATCATAAAATTAAAGATTGTGATATTACTGAAGAATTAACTTTCACACCAGAAGATATTTTAATCAAACGAGATATTGATTATATAAATAAAATACTCTACCCAAAAGAATATGAAGAACATACTTATATGTGGAAAGATTATACACGAGAAGAAAAATCAGAACTTATTATGAGATATGTTGATAAAATAACTTTAAAACTTGATTATAGAGGAAATCCACAAGTTGATGAAGTATTATTTAGAGAAAGTATTTGTAAACCTTGTAATGAACTTTATAATAGTGGTTATATAGATAAAACTGATTATGCAATTATTGGAAATATTGGTGGAATTAAATTAAGATTTAGTGAGTATCTTCCACTTGAAAAAGTTTACGAGCATATATTTAGATTAAGAGAATTTTATAATGTTGGTTATTATGAAGGAATTTATAACTATGAAGATAAAGTTATGTTCTTTAACTTCTATGACAATAGAAGAATTGTAAGAATATTCCCATTAGAAGAATATAAGAAAATGGATAAGATAGAAAAAATAAAAATGGGAGTTATCTTTGTTAAAAATGATGATAAAACTTGTCTTGATAATAAAGAAGAAATTTTTGAATATATTCCACCAGTAGTAAACGAAACAATATATGAGTCAGATCAAGCAACAAAAAATAAAATAAATTTGAGTAGAACTGATTTAGGAGAATATGTACGAATTTATCATCCAGAAGAATACGATAAATATAAAGAATTTGAAAAAATATGTAATAATATAAAATAAAAGTTTTTGCTTACTTTTTTCTAAAAAGTAATAACAAACGAACACGTTTTGTTTGCATAGCAAATGAAAGTGGGAAAAGTTTGTTTAAATAAATTATGAATAAATTTCTTGCTATAGTAAGAAATTATATGAATAATTTACCTAGATAAAATTATCAATAGTATTGATTATTTTATCAGTCTTATAAAGTAAATCATTACGAAGTTTTGAGTTACTTTTAAGACAGACGGTTTCTAAGGTATTAAACCTTAGCCCCCATATCTTGATACTTGTGTCAAGATATCTAGGGGGTTATACATCTTGACATGGTATAAATATCATACAAGATATGTAAAAAAGGAGGTTTTATATGAACGAAGGTTTATCTTATTCATTTCATTTAGGAAGTGATAAAAACAAGAAAGTAAATGTAAGAAACAAGGCAAAAGAAAATGCTAGTGGTACTACTTCATTATCTAATAATGCTATTCAAAATATTAAACAACTTGGAAAAGTTAATCATCATAATCTAAGAAAGTATGATAATCAATTAGAATTAATAAATACTATTAAGGGTACAAATGATATTATTAACGATGTGAAAGATTTATATTTAGAATTGTTTGAAGAAGCAAAATTAGAATACAACAACAAACAAAAACGAGATGATAGAAAAATAGAAAATTACTTTGATAAAATCAGTAATGATACTAAACACGATCTTGCTTGTGAAATAATTATTGAACTTGGAGATATGAAGTATTGGGAAAATAAATCTAAAAAAGACAAATTAAAAATGGTTATATTTTTACGTTATTAAATAGAGATAATTTGAATGCAACCGAAAATGCTTTGGTCGATTTCTTATTTATTACAGTTGGTAATAATAATACTTTTACTACTACAGCTTTAAAAAAATATGCTAGCAATACTAAAACTTGTCAAACTTTTATGAATACTTATACTAAGTGGAAAAGTATGGTTATAAAAGATGGTGAAAAGCAAGAATTTTTTGAGAAAAAGTCAAAATATATAGTGATTCCATTTATATTTTTAGTATATTCTATAATTTTAACATTTTTTATAGCCAATAATAATATAGAATTTATTCCTGGTATTATTACTGTTTTAGTAGCAATAATTTTTATGATATATGTTATGACATTTAGTAAAAAAACTAAAAAAGGAATAGAACATTTTGCTAAATGGCAAGCATTTAAAAGATTTTTAAATGATTTTGGTAACTTTAGTGTTAAAGAATTGCCAGAAATAATTCTTTGGGAAAGGTATTTAGTGTATGCTACAGTATTTGGTTTAGCAGATAAGGTAGAAAAAGCAATGAATGTTAAAATTTCTGAAATAGGAAATGTCCAAATAGATACATTTACATTAAATTATATAACTAATATTCATATAGCTAATTTAATTACTTCTTCGATGCATTCTGCTATCAATGCTTCACAAGTAGCAATTAACCAAGCTGCTGCATCATCTCGTATGAGTAGTGGTAGCGGATTCGGTGGAGGATTCTCTGGCGGCGGTGGCTTTGGCGGCGGCGGTCGTAGTGGTGGAGGCTTTTAATCTCAAAAAGTTGATCAGAAGTGCTAAAAGCACTTTTTTATAAAAAAAATATTAGCACTCTGTGCAGTTATAATAGATGTGTAACATTTATTCCAATTTGCCATCAAAATTTCAGGAACCGATAATGTGGTAATATGGCTGAAAGGCAGTAATAAATGCTGTGCATATAAAGCAGCCTACCACATTATCCCTAAAATTTTAATGTTTTCTCGGCATAAAAGTTCCAATCTATTTTTGCATAACTGCACAGTGTAGGTTTGTCAAACCAATCCAACTAAAATTTTTGGAAAGGAGTGATAAACCAAGATGAGTAAACCAAAAATTACTCAGCAAATGAGATACAGATTGTCTCTCATTAAATACGCCGAAAAGCACGGCGTATCAAAAGCGGCTCGTGTTTATAACACTTGTAGACAAAACATCTATCGTTATCGTAAAAGATACGATGGTACAATTCGTTCTTTAGGTAATTACAGTCGTAAACCTAAAAGTCATCCTAATCAACATACTCCAAAAGAAATTAAACTTATCAGTGATATGTTCAAGAGAAATGCTAATACAGGTTTAGTTGTGTTTTGGGCTAAGTTAAAACAAAGAGGTTATACTAGATCTATATCTAGTTTATATAATCAAATGAAAAAACTTAACTTAAAATTTAATGTAAAAAAGAAAAAACGCAAAACTAAACCTTATCTACAAATGACTTTTCCGGGAGAACGAATTCAGATAGATGTTAAAACCGTTCCTTCTAAATGTATCGTAGGCCAGTTCAAATTATATCAATACACCGCAATTGATGAATATTCTAGATATCGTTACTTACAAATTTATGGAGAGAAGTCTACTTATACTTCTTATAAATTCTTATTAGAAGTAATAAAAAGATTTCCTTTTAAAATTTATACTGTAAGAACCGATAATGGACTAGAATTCACCAAACGATTAATTGCTAAAGATGATAACAATCTTACAATATTTGAACATGGCCTAGCTAAATCAGGTATCTGTCATGACTTAATTAAACCTTACACACCTAAACATAATGGTAAAGTTGAAAGAAGTCATAGGAAGGATAATGAACGGTTTTATTCTACTCGCCGCTTTTATTCAATTGAAGATGCCAATAAACAGTTGCAAGCATACTTAAAAGAATATAATAATTTCCCTATGCAACCTCTTAATTGGAAATCTCCAATTGAATTGCTTCGTGATTATTTTAACAAGTTAAAATAATCTATAGTTGGTTTGTCGTGACTGTGTCACTTATGTTTGACAAACCTACAATTATAAAAAGTAAAATATTACTTTCATATTGCTAAAATTAATAATATATGTTATTCTTATAATAGAAAGGAGAATAGGAAATGAAAAAAAATATGTTGGGGATGTTAGGTTTTTTATCTTTAGGATTACTTTTTGGAGGATTTACAACAGTTAATGCTGCTGAAACAGATTTTGCTTCTTGCGTTAAACAAGATGAATGTGTGCTAGAAAGTGATGTTACAATTAATTCAACAATTACTTTAGAAAATGATTTAATTTTGGATTTGAATGGTCACAAGATTACTGCTAATATTAGTAACCAAAATACAGCTGCATTTGAAACCAGTTACAAATTAACTATTAAAGACACTAAAGGAAATGGTATGATTGATGCTAGTAATAGTTATGGAATAATGGCTTATGAAGGTGGAACATTAATTCTAGATTCAGGAGAAATAAAAGCATTAAATTCTCCATTTTCTGGAAATAATACTAATGGAGACATGAATTTCATTGTTAATGGCGGAACACTTACTTCAATTCAAGGAGCTGCTATATACATGCCTGGCCAAGTAAATTTAGAAATCAATGACGGAACTCTTAATGGTGGCATTAATGTTCGTATGGGTCAAATAACTATTAATGGTGGAAAAATCATTAATAATAACCCAATTAATACAGATAGTATTGATGAATATTATGATTATAATGGAAATGTATGGTTTAGTAATGCCTTAACTGTTTTTGGTGGAACTTATACATCTGAAAATACAGAATATGGTAATTCACTAAATATGGTCATTAATGGTGGTACTTTTGAAAGTAGTAATGGTAATGCATTAACAATTTATGCTTTAGGAAAAGTAAAACAAGATATTAATGTTACTATTAATGGTGGAACATTTAATGGTAAAGAAATGTCTGTAGCTGTTGAAAATCCAGAATCTTTAAAATTAGAAGATGCTAATTATACTAAAGTCGTAAATGAACCAAACGTAGTTATTACTAGTGGAACATTTAATTCAAATATTGAATCATTAGTACAAGATGGTTATAAAGTAGTAGAAAATAATGGTGTATATAATGTAGAACCAAATTTAGTAATTTCTACAAGTGATAACAATGTTGTAATGGAAAGTGAAAAACCTTTACCAAATGACTATCAATTAGTTGTAGAAGAAAAAGACTTAACAGATACGACAGAAACAGTTATTTCAGATACTCAAAAGTTAATTATAGATTCTCTTAAAGAATATAATGTAAATTTTGGCGATACTGAAATATTAGCAACTTATGATATTAATGTTTATAATGGTGCTGAAATTGTTAAAATAGAAGGTACTGATAAATATAAAATATCAATTAACTTAGATGAAAATCTATTAAGCAAATATGCTTATGTAAAAGTTGCTTACATTAATGAAGATGGAAAAGTAGAATCTATATATGATGCAACTGTTGAAAATGGTATTGTATCATTTGAAACAACCCACTTAAGTACATATTCAATTATTGGATATAATGTTGAATTAACTAGTGTAGCTGTAGAAAACCCTAGTACAAATGATAACGTTTTAGCTTATGCTATAATTGGAACAATATCTTTAATTGGACTTGCCGGAGCTGCAGTTTATTTAAAAAGACATAATTATAATAAAGGGGCTGTTGAATAATTAAGCCAATAAATAATTCAACGGCTTTTTTCATGCAAGCAAATAAAAAATCCCTGAAAACCTAAGGAAATCAGGGAAATTTGTGATACAATAATCTTGTCTAAGGAGTTGTATCACATGAAATATTTTAGCATAAAAAAGACTTTTTTCATAGCACCTTCACAAAAATGTAATGAAGATGTGAAATGAAAAAGTAAATTGCGTTTAAACATTTAAATCTGAAATTTAATCTTTCACTCATTTTAGTCAAGGACT
>CALVTC010000062.1 GCA_944359885.1 uncultured Bacilli bacterium
CAGATATGTCCCAAATGTTTAGAGACTGTAGTAGCTTAACTAATTTAGATGTATCAAAATTTAACACTTCAAATGTAACTGATATGCAATCTATGTTTGCTTCGTGTAGTAGTCTAACAAGTCTGGATGTAAGCACTTGGAATACTTCTAATGTTACTAATATGTATTCTACATTTGCTTCTTGTCGTGCCTTAGAAAGTATTACCTTTGGAGAAAATTGGGATACTAGTAATGTTACAACGATGAGAAATATGTTTAATACTTGTCGTAATTTAACTAGTTTAGATTTGAGTATGTTTGATACTAGTAAAGTAGAATCAATGACTTATATGTTTAGTGGTTGTTCTAATTTAGTTTATATCGATATGCGTAACGCAGTATTTAACGCAACAGAATATGATCTTATGATGCCAAGTGGAAGTATTTCTAGTACTAATATAACAATAATAGTAAAAGATAGTACTGCGAAGAGTTTTATAGAGGCAAGACTTAGTGATGTTAATAAACCAGGAACGGTCACAATTGCATAAACATAAAAATGTGCAATCGGATGGACTTGAGTCGTGTTTCTTGTAGATATAAAAATATAATAGAAAACACTTTTAAAAGTGATATGAACCTTGTTTCTTGAATATAGAAATGAGGTTTTTTTATTATTTACATATACCCCTATAGGGTATATAATATTGATGAGGTGTAGTATGAAAAGAACATATCGTACGGAAGAGGAAAAAAGGCAGTTAATGAATCGTTTGAATAGAATTTCTGGACAAGTGGATGGTGTTGTCAAAATGATTCAAAATGATCGTTATTGTGATGATATTTTAACACAACTTTCTGCTATTGATAAGGCAATTCAAAGTTTGTCTTTTGTTATTTTAGAAAGACATATGTATTCTTGTATTCAAAAGGAAGTAAAAAATGGTAATTTGGAAGTTATAGATGAAATGATGCAATTATTTAGGAGGTTTTACTCATGAAAAAAATACAGTTGAAGGTAGATGGAATGACTTGTAGTGCTTGTTCTAGTGGACTTGAAAAGTATTTGTTGAAGCAGTCTGGTATTTTGTCTTGTAATGTTAATTTAATTTTGGGAATGGTCTCTATTGAATATGAAAATTTAACTGTCTCTGAGATTGAAGAGTTTATTTCTCAGGCAGGCTTTGATAGTAAGGGTGAGTATTCTTACACAGATGATAGTAAGATTTTTCAAATTCGTAAAAGAAATTTAGTTATCTTTTTTCTACTTTTGTTGTTTTTGATGTATGTTTCCATGGGACATATGTTATCTTTTGGAGAGTTGTTTTCTTATGATACATATCCTATATATTATGGAATGTTGTTACTAGGTATTTGTATTTTATTTCTAATTTATGGCTTTGATATTTTAAAAAGTGGGTTTTTAAACTTGATTCATCGAATGCCTAATATGGATACTTTGGTACTTTTTAGTGTCTTTTTTAGTTTTTCCTATAGCGTTTATGGCTTAATAGAAATTTTACTTGGGCATACGATGTTTATGCATCAGTTGTATTTTGAGTCTGTTTGTATGGTATTATATTTTGTAAAACTTGGGCGTTTTATTGAAAATGTCAGTAAAAATAAGACAACTTCAACAATTAAGAATCTAGTTACTATTACTCCTAAGACTGCTATGGTAAAGAAAGATGGGCAGTTTTTATCTGTTAGTTTAGATGAGGTTTCTTTGGATGATATTTTACTTTGCCGTCCTGGTGAAAAGTTTAGTGTAGATGGTATTGTTGTTGATGGGGAAAGTCACGTGGATGAGGCATTTATTACTGGGGAGAGTGCTCCTGTTTTTAAACAGAAAGGTAAGATGGTCTTAGCTGGTTCTATGAATTATGATGGCGTTATCTATTATCAGGCAAAAAGAATTGGTAAGGAATCTGTTGTTTCTCATATTGTTTCTATGGTTGTTGAGTCTTTGAATAAGAAAAATAAAGTTGAACGGTTAGCAGATAAAATCAGTGGATATTTTGTTCCTTTTATCTTTTTGGTTGCACTTGTTAGTTTTATTGTGAAATTATTGCTAGGATTTTCTTTCTTCTCTTCTTTTTCCTCTTTTGTTACTGTTTTGGTGATTGCTTGTCCTTGCGCTTTGGGGCTTGCAGTTCCCTTGGTTATGAGTGTTAGTCTTGGATTGTGTGCCAAACGTGGCATTGTTGTGAAAAATAGTGAAGTATTAGAGAAAATGAAAAATGTAGGTCATGTTATTTTTGATAAAACAGGAACTTTAACTTATGGAAAATTAAAAATTTATCGAATGTTTTCTTATCAAGAAAATGATAAACAATTGTATCAGATTCTTTGTAGTTTAGAGAGTCAATCTACTCATCCTATTGCAAGTGCCTTTCCTAAGGATAATTTACTTCCGGTAAGTAATTTTCACGGATTACCTGGTCTTGGTATTTGCGGTGTTGTTGAGAAAAAGAAGTATTATGTTGGTAATTTGAAGTTGGTGGGAAAAGTTGGTTTAAAACAGAGTCATAGAAAAGATTATCAGGCATTAACAAAGCAGGGATGTAGTATTTTATATGTTATGGATGATGATGGTATTTTGGGGTTGGTTGGTGTACGTGATACGGTCCGTGAAGATATGAAAGATGTAATTTTTCAGTTAGAACATCTTGGTATTATGACAGTTATGCTTACCGGTGATAATTTGGAGGTTGCGAATGCTGTAGCGGAAGAAGTTGGTATCCATCAAGTTCACGCTGATGTGTTACCTGAAGATAAGGCAACCATTGTTAAAGATTATGTTTCTACCTCAGGGTCTGTTGTGATGATTGGTGATGGTATTAATGATGCAGTTGCGTTAGTAGAAGCAGACGTTGGTATTAGTATTTCTAGTGGGACTGATGTTGCGAATGATGCTAGTGATGTCGTGCTTATGAATCATAATTTGTCTAATTTATTGGATTTTATTGATATTAGTAAAAAGTCTTATCGTGTTATTTGTGAAAACTTATTTTGGGCTTTTTTCTATAATATTTGTATGATTCCTATTGCAGCTGGCCTTTTTGAGGGCTTTGGAATCGTATTAAATCCTATGCTTGCTAGTTTGTTTATGACAATTAGTAGTTTGACTGTTGTTTTTAATTCTTTAAGACTTAGATGGATGGTGAAATAATGGAAGTTAAATTTAATAGGTTGATTCCGGAACTTAGTGTTTCTGATATTAACAAAAGTAAAGAATTTTATTTATCTTTAGGATTTTCTGTAGTTTATGAACGGGTAGAGGATAAATTTTGTTTTATAGAACTAGATGGTTGTCAACTTATGATTGAAGAAGTTAATGAAAATTGGAATACTGGAGACTTGGAATATCCTTATGGAAGAGGAATTAATCTTAGTATAGAAGTAGAGGATATTGATACTTTATATCATAAAGTTTTAGAGATGAATTATCCACTATTTCGGAAGTTACAGGTTGATTCTTATCGAGTAGGTGATAAAGAGTGTTTGGATCAACAGTTTTTAATTCAGGATCCAGATGGTTATTTATTGAGATTTATTCATTAATATTAGGAGGTGCATTATAATGTTTAAAAGAATAAATAAAGTATTTTTTATTGATGGTATGCATTGTGAAGGTTGTGTTAATAGAGTTCAAAAGGTACTCATGTCCATTCCCGGTGTTAAAAAGTGTGATGTTAGTTTAGAGGATAAGAAGGCATCTTTGGTTTTGTCTAAGGACATTCCAGATTCTGTTTTTCAAGAACAACTTGAACGTATTGGATTTCAAATTCAGAACTAAAAAAGGTAATACTAGTTTGTATTATCTTTTTCTTCTAATTTTTCTTTTATTTGACGGTATTTTTCTATTAATATTTTTTCAATTCCTTTTTTACAATTTGCTGGTGAGGTACTTGGTAGAGGAATATCTTCTATTTTTGTTTCTTGATATAAATATTTTTGATATAGTTGATGGGCTTTTGTTCCTGTTGTAAATATGAATTTTATTTTTGCTTTTTTTAAAATTGGAGTTATATCATTGGGAATTGCATTCTTTATAGAAGAATCGCTAGAGGAGGAGATTTCACATTCTTTTATTACATCGTATAAAGCAATATGATGCCTTTTTAAAAACTCCTTTTTATCTTCTATGGTAGAGGTAATTTCTTCTTCAAATACTTTTTCTAAGGTGCTCCAAAATCTATTTTTTGGATGTCCATAATAAAATCCAATTTCTCTTGATTTTACAGATGGAATACTTCCTAATATTAATATTTTAGAGTCTTTATCATAAATTGGTTTTAATGTATGGGTTACTTTCATATAAATGTCCTTTTTCTATATTAAAATTTTTTGTATTTTTCTATGTTACTATACGACAAAAATATCATGTTTGCAAGTTTTCTAATTTACTGCATATATTTTAGTGGTGATGTTATGAATAATGGAATTCAGGTTATTTATCCGAGAACAACATATAAAGTTTTAAATGAGGCAATATCACAATTTATTGAAAAAACTATTTTGGAGTTTATAAATATAGCAAAAGAACCAATTCAAGAAAATTTTACTTATACTTTAGATATTTCTCATGATGAGTATCATTATCAAGATTATTTATCTATTGTTTTTTATGTTTCTTCTTATACAGGAGGAGCTCATCCTAATCATTCTATCTTTTCTCTTGTTTATGATATTTCTACTGATAAGATTATTACTATGGAAGATTTGGTTGAAGAAAGAGAAGAGTTATTATCTATTTTGTCTTTAGAAAGTAGGAAAATATTGTCTCAAAATCCCAAGGTAGTGGATTCTACTATGTTAATGAAGGGTACGTTACCTAGTATTTCAAATTTTTCTATTTTTGCTTTAGGGCCTGGGGGAATTATACTTTTCTTTCCAGAATATCAAGTAGCACCTTATTCTTCTGGGGCTTTTAAGGTTGTTGTTAATTATAATACTATTTTTGAACATGATGGTGAAGCATAGTATTGTTTCTTTTTTATATTTTGAAGTACAAAACTCGGGTTATACCATAAATGAAGGTAATTACTTTGATGATCCAGACTTTAGACCATATATTACTGTATATGATGTTCCTGATGATACTGAGGTAAAAGGAGCTATGTTAGTAAGTCTAGGGGGTGCTTTTTTGTTTCGGTCAGAAATACAAGAGGGTGCAAATGTTGCGGAAGAATTTTCTAAGTTGGGTTATGTGTCATTTGTTGTTCATTATAGGGTAGATCCTTACACAGAAGAAGAGTCTGGTATTGATATTTCTAGAGCAATCAAATATGTAAGATATCACGCTAAGGATTATGGTATTGATGAAGATAAAATTGCAGTAGTTGGATTTTCAGCAGGTGGCATTGCGAATGGTCATGCAGTTTTGGATTTTGGTCATGGTGAAGATGGTGGAATAATCGATGAAAGTTATCAAGCGGATAGTTTGGATAAAGTAGATAGTATGCCTAATGCAGTTATTATGGGATATTCCTTTTATGGGAGACTTTCGGTTGCGGACTTAAATGAAGATACTTTTAAAGATTTCCATTTACCTCCTACATTTTATGTTTATGGTACAGAAGATCCTTTTTATAGTCAGTTTAATGCGCAAGTTGATTTGTTAAAAAAATTAGATAAAAATATTGATTCTTTAGTTTTAAATAACTATCCTCACGGGTTTGGTATTGGTGGAGATTGGTCTTACGATGTTGTTGCTTGGTTAGACCATGTCTTAGATAAATAAGTAATTTATATCAGTATGATTGATATAGATTTTTTCTTTAAAATGCATAAATATATGATATGATAATGGTGACTTTAGAATAAGGAGTTGAGTTATTATGTATTGTCCAAATTGTGGCGCAAAAAATTCTTGTGATAGTCTGTTTTGTGTTTCCTGTGGTGAAAAGTTTACAACAGGTACAAAAAAGCAAGGTAAGCATAAAAAGAGATGTTTGAAGTTTATTTTTATATTTTTAGGAGTGTTATTTTTAATTTTACTTGGTAGTTTTCTTGGATGGAAGTGGTATCAATCTAGTCGTTTGACTGGTGATTCTTGGGGCGATGTGTATTATAATTTTATTAAAGAGTCTAGAGAAAGTAGTACTGATAAAACTAATATTTCAGATGGTTCAATGATAGAATTTATTCAAGTTAGTGATTTGTCTGATCCAGTTATGATTGTTCAATATGAAGAAAGTGATGATAAATATACTAATATTTATTATATTAATGATGATAAAGTAGAAAATGTTATTTCTATGCTTTCTTCTGATGTTGCGCTATTATATCATATAAAGCAGGATGAGTATCAATGGTATGTTCATAAAGAAGTAGAAAGTAAAGATCAATATATAGCTGTTGATGATATTATTTCATCTGATACAAAAGAGGATTCAGATGGGTATTTATTTGATAATTCTGATGACTTTGAGGAGGAATTTGTTTTAGTAGATGTTGATGTCTTTGAAATTCAATATTCTACAGATTGGTCTAATTCTGAGCTTAAAGATGCAGTAGCGGATGCTGTTGATGAGTATCAAGATTTGGATGATATGATTACAGATGATGTGAAAAAAAAAGTAGACAGTGTGAAGGAAAATTCTGAGGAAGAGGAAATGAATGATGATCCATCTGCTTTTCAAGTTGGTAGCTATACTTTACATTATGGTAGCTATTGTGGAACTGATTATCAATATACTGCAGATTGGAATAGTGAGATGGAGGTTTGTATTGTTTTAAATTCTGATGGAACTTATACTAAAGAGGATAGAGTTATTTCTTCTAATGAAGTTTTTACTTCTTCTGGGAATTATATGATTGAGGATGGAAGTAAATATGGAGATTATTATGCTAAATATCAAATATTAACGTTAGGTGATGTTATGTATATTGTATCTTCTGATGATACTTTAGAATCTATGGCAGGAAGTAGTGCAAAATTTGTTTATCAGGATAAATAAGGGTATCGTAAGTACTCTTATTTTTATATATTAGGAAAGTGCGTTTAAAAAAACAAAAATGATACTAATATAATTTAGTATCACGACAAAAAGAATAAAGTAAAAACTTTAAATTTTAAGTTGTTCCATAGTAGAACCACAGTAGGGAAATTCCATTTTAGGAATGTCATTCTTTTTAATAAATTTTAAAAATCCAATCTGTTCATTAACAATAAATTCAGGAACAGAAATGCAAATTTGAAAACATGATAAAAAATAGTTGACACACGAACAAATGTATTATATAGTTTTCTCATCAGGGAGGAATATTATGTTTAGAGCTT
>CALVTC010000063.1 GCA_944359885.1 uncultured Bacilli bacterium
CAAAGGACTTATGTAGAAATGTTAAGTATATTTATTTTATAATTATCATCGAAAGGAGAAATATATGAAACTCGGAGAAAATATTTTAAAGTTAAGAAAACAAAATGGATTATCACAAGAACAATTAGGAGAACAGGTTGGTGTAACAAGACAAACAATTTCTAATTGGGAATTAAATGAAACAACTCCTAATCCAGAACAATTAAAATTATTATCAAAAGAATTAAATGTAAGTATTGATGAATTATTAGATAATGATGTCAAAAATGTAGTAATAGAAAAAGTATCTAATACAGAAAGATTAGCAGGAATAATTATAAAGATTTTAAAAGTATTTGCTGTCTTAGGAATTATATATGTTATTTTAATTGTTTTAGGAATAATTTTATTTAAGGTTTTTCCAAACGAAAAAGTAACAACTGTAAATGAAATAAAGTCTGCTACATTAAATTGTTCTATTGAAGATAATAATTATACTATTACAATAGGAGATGATAATTATTTTGATTGCCCTGAATGTAATAAAGAAATGAATGTATATTTAAAAGATATAACTGATTGGGCAAACATTGACCATAGTATAGAAAATATTGAAAAATATTTTAAAGATAATGGTGGAACTTGCGAAGATTAATTTTGATTAATCTTTTTTTATGTCACTTACTTGTCATTCTGATTATATATAATGAATTTGTTACCAAAATGAAGGAGGTATTTATGAAAAAAGTTAGTAACACAGAGCAATTAGCTGGAACAATTAATAAAGGTATAAGAATATTCGGGAAAGCATTTACAATATATGCTATATTAGTTGTAATAGCTCTTGTTGGTTTAATTGTATATGCTTTAGTCAGATAATATTTTATTTGAGATTGACTTTGAAAGTTAATCTTTTTTTATTTTTTTCAAAATGTCACTTACTTGTCATTTTGGTTATCATATAATGTAAAAGACAAAGGAGGAAATTAAATGGAAATATTAAGAGTTGAAAATCTTTCTAAGGCATATGGAAAGGGAGAAAATAAAGTAGTTGCATTAGATAATGTGTCTTTTTCAGTAGAGAAAGGTGAATTTGTTGCAATCGTAGGAGCAAGTGGTTCTGGAAAATCAACACTTCTTCATTTAGTTGGTGGAGTAGATAGACCTACAAAAGGAAAAGTCTTTATTGATGGCAAAAATATTTATGAGATGAATGATGATAAACTTGCAATCTTTCGTAGAAGACAAGTAGGACTTATCTATCAATTCTATAATTTAATTCCAATATTAAATGTAGAAGAGAATATTACTTTACCATTAGAATTAGATAATAGAGAAGTTGATAAGAAAACATTAAAAGAATTATTAGAATTACTTGGACTAGAACATAGAAGTAAACATTTACCTAATGAATTATCAGGAGGACAACAGCAAAGAGTTTCTATTGGAAGAGCTTTGATTACTAACCCAGCTATCATTCTAGCAGATGAACCTACAGGAAATTTGGATTCAAAATCAAGTGATGAGATTGTGGCATTATTAAAGAAATCTAACAAAGAATATAACCAAACAATTATCATGATTACTCATAATATGGAAATTGCAAAAGAAGCTGATAGAATCATAAAAATTGAAGATGGAAGAATTGTTGAGGAGGATTAGATATGAAAGTTTTAAATAAACTATCGTTAAAGAATCTTCTTCTAAATAAGAAAAGAAGTATAGGTACCTTAATTGGTATTATACTATCTGTGGCATTAATATGTGCAGTTGCTGGTATGTTTATCAGTCTTCAAGATGCTTTAGTTCAGACAACGGTTCAAAGCCAAGGTAATTATCATGTTGAGTTATTTAATCAAACTGATGAAGATATAAAAGTTTTAGAAAATAATCGTGATATAGAAGAAATAGAGGTTTTAAATAATGTTGGTTATTCAAAATTTGATATGCCAACAGAAGAAAGACCATATATTCATTTATACTCTTATGATGATGAAAAAAGTTTTGCTAATCTAACAGTAGATTTACTTGATGGAGAATATCCAAAGAATAGTAATGAAATCTTAATAAGTGAAGAACTTTATTTGTTGGATAGAGATAAATATGATATAGGAAAAGATATTACTTTAAATGTTGGAAATAGAACAACAGTAGATGGAACATCACTTTCATTAGAAGATGTATATAGTGAAGATGAAGTAATAAGTAATTCAACAGAGAGAACATTTACTATTGTAGGTATTATGGATAGAGATTATGGATTAGATCCACATGGAGATCCTGGGATTGGATGTCTTACGATTGGTTTAGAAAATAGTTCTAATAAACAGCAAAGTGTTTATATACGTTTAAAAAATCCAGCTAGTTATGAAAAATCTTTTTCCGAAATTTTAGGAACTACTTTTACAAATGATTCACCTAATGTAACTGAAGAATATAGCATTAATGCTTCATTACTTAGATGGCAAGCGTTAAAATTTGATTCTGGAACTACAACTATGCTTTATTCAATTATGGCAGTTGTACTTGCAATAATCGTTGGAACAAGTGTATTTTGTATTAAAAATTCATTTGATATTTCTGTAATGGAAAAGAGAAAGAATTATGGAATGCTAGCAAGTGCTGGAGCAACAAAAAAACAAATAAAAAGAAATGTTATTACTGAAGGATTAATGATTGGTATTATCGGTATTCCAATCGGAATTATAGTAGGTTGTATAGCTGTTTTCATTTTAACTATTATTGTAAATGGTGTAATTGGAGATTTTATAACTCAAAATGTTGAAATGAGATGTGTTATTTCATGGTTACCAATTTTAGTATCTGTATTACTTGGAATAGTAACCATCTATTTTTCAAGTATTAGAGCAGCAAAAAAAGCTAGTAAAGTAAGTCCAATTGATTTAATCAGAAGTAATGATGATGTAAAAGTTAATAAAAAGAAATTAAAAACACCATCTATTATTAAAAAGTTATTTGGTATTGGTGGAGTAATTGCTTATAAGAATTTAAAAAGAAGCAAAAAGAAATATCGTACAACAGTAATATCTTTAGCAGTTAGTGTATTTGTATTTATTAGCATGAATACATTTATGTATTATACCTTCAAAGCAACAAGCACTTATTATAATAATTTAGATTACAATGTAATGGTTACAGCAAGTTTTGAAGATACTCCAAAAATGGAAGATGCTCTAAAAGTCAATGGTGCTGATAATTATACGATGCTATATCAAAGTTCTCTTACTACTGATGGTTATTTAGAAATAGATGATCTATCTAAATTAACCGATTTTGGAAAAGATATTATGGAAGAAGGATTAAGAGAACAAGGATGCTATGATGAGCGAAAAGATACATATAATCTTGATTGTGATAAAAAACTTCAAATGAATATTATTGGTATGAATGAAGAAGGATTTAAAAAATATGTAGAAGAACTAGGGCTAAACTATAATAATGTAAAAGATAAAGGTGTTTTAGTAAATAATTATGAATATATTAATGCTGATAATGTTCGTATAGAAAGAGGTATTTATAATTATAAAAAGAATGATACAATCAAAGGTACTTATAATGGTAACCCATTAGAAATTGATGTTGCAGAAGTAACCAATGAAAGACCAGATGGACTTGAAAGATTTTGGGATTATGGTGGATATTTAATCGTATCAGAAGAAGAATATCGTGATTTGAGTTTTACACCTTATATTTTAACAATTAATGCTGATGATCCAGCACAAGTAACTTTAGATATTAATAATGAAGTACCAGAATTAAATGCAGTAAATATGGATGAAAATGTTCAAGCTGAAAGATCTATTTATTTACTTATGTCAATATTCTTATATGGATTTATTGCAGTTATTACTTTAATTGGTGTAACAAATATCTTTAATACTATTACATCTAATTTAGAGCTAAGGCAAAAAGAATTTGCTATGCTTAAAAGTGTTGGTATGACAAGAAAAGAATTTAACAGGATGATTAATTTAGAAACAATATTCTATTCAATAAAGGCACTTATTTATGGGATAGCATTAGGTTCAATAGGTTCTTATTTAGTATATCTTGCAACAGCAAGTAAATTAGATTACGGTTATCATTTCCCACTTTTAGCAACTATTATTTCTATCGTTGCAGTATTCGTTTTAGTATATATTATTATGCGTTATTCAATGAGTAAAATTAATAAACAAAACATCATTGAAACAATCAGAAAGGATAACATTTAAAGGGGAAATTATTCCCTTTTTTTGTTATAATATTTATAGCTGGAAAGGAGCATATCATGAATGTATTATTAATCGAAGATAATGAGAGTATTGTATCTGGATTAAAATATTCTTTAGAGCAAGAAAAGTATAAAGTATTTTCTTGTACTAATGTAGCAGATACCATAAAGTTTTTAGAAGAAAATAAGCAAGTAGATATTGCAATTATAGATATATCTTTACCTGATGGTAATGGCTTTGATTTGTACCAAAATTACATTAAAGAGAAAAATATTCCTAGTATATTTTTAACAGCAAGAGATGGTGAAGATGATGTGGTAAAGGGATTAGAACTTGGTGTAGAAGATTATATGATAAAACCATTTTCAACAAGAGAACTACTTGCTCGAATGAAAAGAAATATTATGAAACATAAAAACGAAGCAATTATCACGATTGAGGGAGTTAGTTTCGATTTTGATAAAATGGAAGTAAGCAAAGATGGAAAGGTTATTCCTTTAACTAGACTTGAACTTAAAATATTACATTTACTCTTTTCTAATTTGGGAAAAGTTGTAAGAAGGGATTATATAATTGAAAAAATATGGGAATGGACTAGTAATGATGTTAATGATAATACGGTTACTGTTTACATGAAAAGAATTAGAGAAAAAATTGGTGTTGATATAATTATTACAATTAAAGGAATAGGGTATAGAATAGATGATACTAGAAAATAAAGTTCATTTAAAAAAGTTTTTATTAATATCAATTATACCAATTATAATTTTTCTAATTCTGGGAAATATATTTTTCTTTTATCAATATCATTCTTATACACAAAATTATAATAATAAAATAGCATCACTTGTTAATTTGCTTGATAAAGAATATCCAGATATAGATAGAAACGAGCTAATTTCTATTTTAAATAGTGATGATAAAGTATCTGAAGATATTTTTAGTAGGTATGGAATTGATATTCAAAATGAATCCATAATTGTAGAAAATGACCGATTATTTAGTGGATTTATAATTGTATATAATATCTTATTTGTTGGTCTAGCTTTGAGTCTTATTTTATTGTATTTAAAACATGAAAAAGTTCAAAATAAAGAAATCAAAAAAATCGTAAAATGTATTGAAGAAATTAATAAGAAAAATTATTCCATTAACATTGATGAAAATAGTGAAGATGAGCTTTCTATTTTAAAAAATGAACTTTATAAAATAACAATTATGTTAAAAGAAGATGCTGAAAATTCTAAAAAAGATAAACTCAAATTAAAAGATTCTTTATCTGATATATCCCATCAATTAAAAACTCCATTAACTTCCATTAATATTATGCTTGATAATATTTTAGATAATCCTGATATGGATAGTAATACAAAAGAAAAATTTATTCAAAATATAAAAAGAGAGATTACAAATATTAGTTCTTTGGTTGGAGAAATATTAAAATTATCAAAGTTTGATGCTAGTGTAATTAAATTTGAAGAACAACAAGTGTTTATAGATGATATTGTAAAAAATGCTATTTCTAATGTGGAAATGATGGCAGAGTTAAAAAATATAAATATTGAAGTAAATAATCGAGATAATATTAAACTTGTATGTGATGCAAAATGGCAAATAGAAGCAATCACTAATATTTTAAAAAATTGTATAGAACATTCAAAAGATGATTCTACTATTACAATAGATATAGATTCTAATAAAATATATAAACAAATTACTATTAAAGACAATGGAGAAGGTATTGATGAAAAGGATTTACCTCATATCTTTGAGAGGTTTTATAAAGGAAAAAACTCTTCTAAAGATAGTGTTGGAATTGGTTTAGCACTTGCTAAAACTATTATTGAAAAAGATAATGGTTCTATTAAAGTCAATTCTAAAAAAGGAAAGCAAACTACATTTGTTATCAAATATTATTAATAAATAAGCCTTAATCAGTTGGGTTTTAAGAAAATATTTTATCTTTTGAAAATTGGTATAAGACTATTATAATTTAAATTCTACTTTTAAGTGGTATAAATATTGCTGATTAAATGGTATATTTGATTCATGAAAAGGAGATGATCTTATGGATCAAAAAAAGATTGGTAAATTTATCGCTGAACTTAGAACAGAAAAAGACTTAACACAAACAGAATTGGGAGAAATGTTAGGGGTTAGTTATAAGGCTGTTTCAAAATGGGAAAATGGAATTTGCTTACCTGACGCATCACTATATGATGATATATGTAAAATATTCAAAATTACAAAGGATGAATTGTTTGCAGGCTGTAGAAAAGAAATTAATTATAAAAATAAAACGAACTATATTTTATTGATTTTGTGTTTAATATTGCTAGCTACTTGCTTGTTTATACCTGTGTTATCTAATAATATAATTGGTATGAGTATTATAGGAATAGTTGCTATTATAACATTAGCCTTTTTTACTACAAATATTTATAAATTAACTAATATAAGTAAAGATAATAAAAAAGTGAAAATAATAAAAATATTTAATTATTTACTTATCCTAGCAATACCTATTTTGATTATATCCCAATATATATTTAATATTGAAAATTTTAATAGTGAATTTATTGCTGTACTCATAATTTCATTAATTATAGTGAGTGGAACATTTTTCTATAATTTTCCTTATAATAAATATATTGGATTAAGGTTACCATGGACTGTTCGGGATGAATCTACTTGGAAAATAGCTCATCAAATTGTAGGAATTATTTCTTTACCAATATCTATTTTAACCTTTGTTTGTGCTTTGTTCTTTGATGTTGAAATATGTGCAACTATTGGAATAATTTTATGGATTTTAATACCAAG
>CALVTC010000064.1 GCA_944359885.1 uncultured Bacilli bacterium
TGTTTGAACCTATGATGGCAATATGGTATATTTCTAGGGATAAACATTTTTCTTATAAATTTAATCATCTAACCACCATTTTATGTCTTTCCATATTCTAATCATTCCAATTAAGCTCCTTTATCTGTTGATTTATTGCTTGTAATAAATCCATGTATACTGTAAATTGCCCTTGTGGTTGATAATTGTTATATTCTTCCCATTCTCTAAAAATAATTTTATGACCAACTTCACTAAACATTATTTGTTCTATATATCCACCGTCATTACTTCTATAAGTTAGCAAATTACTATTTGTTTTTTCATACCCTAACTTTTCAAACATTTCTTTAGCATTCTTATTCATTACAAACCTCCAAATCTCTAGCCACGCTAAATGGCAAGCTCATACAATAATCTTTTTCCATTTCTTCTTTGACAACATCTATGACCCCCGATTGTATAACTGCAGCAATAACCAAAATAATTATCATTACTGCAATTGTACTAGCTGCAGTTAATACTGCTACTCTCCAATTCTCCATCTAATCCTCCTTCTTATCTAATGCAATGAAACCTGATATTATATTGCACAAATCTAAGCGCTATTTTTTCTTTATTTTATAAGTATTAAAGTACTGTTTTTTTCATAAAATACTTTTGATATTTTTCAACGATTTTTTCATAGTCATTACCAATCTATAACAAGCTCTTCTAAACTCATAAAAACCATAATAATAAGTATTTTTATGCTTTCCCAATGCAATCTTTATTCAAAATTAATTTTGACAGTTTTTCTAGGTCCACAGGACCATTTCTATATAATTGTTCTATCAATTGCAATTTGTTTTCTCGTTTGGTTAAAAAGTCGATTCTGTCTTTTACTATTTTAATATCAACATTTGAAACTTTAACATTTAGTCTTGATTTTTCTAGATCAGTAACAATAACATCTGCTTGATAATCATCAATTAATATTGCATGGTTTAAAGATAATTCAAAATCTTTTAAACCAGAACTATTTTCCCATGTACCATAAGTTGTTGCTTTGGTTATATACCACTCACCTACCTGTATTATCTTCATTTTTTCCTCCTTCTTTAAAATTTTATTTGTCTTAACTTAAGCTCCTTTTCTTTATTTGTTAATTTTGTATAAATTCTTGTTGTCTCTAGTGAATTATGCCCTAAGATATCAGCAAGACCGGCAATATCATTGGGATATGTTTCAAGATAACATTTAGCAAAATAGTGACGAAATGCGTGCGGATGAACAGAGCTTTTATTTACCCTAGCTTGCCCAGCAATTTTCTTAAGTCTTCTCCAAATCGTAGACTTCGCATATTCTTTTCCCGTTTTCGAATTAAAAATTATTAATCCAGACCTTATCTTCTGCTCACGACAATATCTTCTTAAACTCCGAAGCAAATCTATTTTTACAGGAATTTCTCGATCCTTTCCCTTATTTCTGACTGTTATAGTTTTGGAAAGAGTTTCTACTTTAAAAAAAGACAGTTCAGAAACTCGAATACCTGTTTCGGCAAGAATTCTTAAGATAAAATAATTATCCATTTGATCATTTTTTTTGGCAATTCTCAGAAGACGATGGTAGTCTGTTTTGCTCAAAGAATATTCGAGGGAAAATTTCTTTTGCTGACGAATTATCTTTACGCAGAGATTTTCTTTTCCAATAAACTTTAGAAATTTATTTAAAACAATTAAATAATTATTTGTGGTGTTAGGCATATAATTTTCAATAGTATCTAATTTTTCTTTAAATTGGATAACGGTTGCTTTGTTCAATTCCATATTCTTTGAAAATTCTAAAAAAGCTTTAATATTAGATTCATATTTTTTTATCGTTGCTGCAGATTTTTCATCTTCTTTTAAACTCAAAATAAATTCATTAAGTTGTTCTTCCAAATTTTAGCCACCCTTCTTAGAAAAACTCTTTAATCGTTTGTCATATTCGTTTATCGATTTTTGAACATGATACTTTTTTATTTCTTCTCTATAATTAGCTAGCCTTTTTTCATAATTAGCTAACTTTCTTTTTAATGATTCAATTAACTGATTATCCAAAATAGTTCTGGCTTCTTGAACAGAAATATCATCTTTAATTTTTTCTATGGATTTTGCTAGCTGCATATTTTCAATTTTAATTTGGTTATACTGTTCCTGTGATGAATTAAGTTGATTCTTTAAACTGTTACAAGAAGTTACATAACCACCCAGTTTTGAACTAGTTTTGTGATATTTCACTTTTTGCGTTATTAATTTGGCTTTACAATTATCTAAACTTTCTTCTAGACTTTTAATTTTTTTTAAAGATTCGCTTAAAAGAGACTGACTCTTATGTTTTGCAGTGCGTTCGAGACTAACCTCTTTTTCTAGATTATTAATTTCTTGAAGTAACTCTTCAAATCGTTTAGTACTAAGTATTTTCATATTATCTCGATAACCTCTTGCTTTTTGCATTGATTTTCTACAATTTTTAACAATGCGGCAGTTAAATTACGAACGCCTTGCTCTGCTTGAAATAGTCTTTGTTCCAATTCCTTATTTCGTTTTATAACTTCTTCTTTGTCTTTCTTAATGCCATTCATAAAAAGTTCAATCGGAATCTGAATATAATTGTTATTAACTAAGACATCATACGTTCTGCCGTCTCTTTCTTCCAAACGTTTAATTGCTTCTTGGATCTCTTTTAATTTTTCTTCCATTTTATTCTCCTTTTTTTTCTACAAAAATTTGATTATTCTTATCATAAATAAATTCAACTACGCCTATTCTTCCGTTACGATTTTTGGCAATTTCTAAATTCATATATTCCTTATCAGCAATGCTTGTATTGTCTTGCTTACTTAATAGCAATACAGCTGTTCCTGCTTGTTCCAGTTCCCCTGAATCTTTTAGATCAATAAGCCTTGGCTTATCTTGCCCTTGACGATTAAGTTGAGAAATCAAAAAGATCGTACAATCAAAATCAAGGCTTATTACGCGTAACTCTTTGACAATATCTGTAATTCTTTCATAAATTGACGAGTACCTTTTTGATGGGTAAATTAAACCTACATAGTCGATAAAGACAATCACATGTTCTTTTTTTGCCTCTTTAATAATCTTAGTTTTTATTGATGACAAAGTTTGATTCGCATAGATGACCTCTAGTTTCTTATTAGCAACTTTATCTGAAAACTCTCGTACTTTTTGAGCCTGAAAGTCTGTTTGAGGATTGTCTAAATATTTCATGTCAATATGCGACTCAATGGATAGTAGCCTCGAGTAAATTTGTTTTTGGCTCATCTCCATCGAAAAATAAATCGTTTTATATTTTTCTGATAAAAAATTACATAAATTTAAAGCGAACCCGGTTTTGCCCACTCCGGGCCTTGCAGCTAATATTACTAAATCATGCTCTTGGATATTTCCAAAAAAGGTTAATGTTTTATATTGAAAAGAAATTCGCTTACTTTTTCTTGTGATCATATTGTAAATTTCTTCTCCTGTTACTTTTTTTTGTTGGTTAAACAAAATCTTAGAATTCACATCATGAATGAAATCCATAAATTTTTCATAAGAAATTTGGTTTCTTTCAAAAAGTTTGATCTGTCGTATTACTAATTTTTTCTTGTATTTTTGAAACAGAGTTTCTTGTAAATATTCAAAATTGGCGTCTGTTGGTGCAGAAGAAACACAACTTGTAATTTCTGGAATAAAATCAGAAATATTAATATCTTTGGAAATCAATTCTTTATAATTTTCTATCATTGCAGGCAAATCAGTAGAATGGTGTTCTTTCCATTGTTTTAAAATAATTTCAACAATTTTTCTATGCACTTTTGAATCAAAACATTCGATTGGTAAAACTAATTCATCAATTCTGTTTGGCTTAATAACAAGAATGCCAATCAATTCCTGTTCTAATTCAGTAACGTTATCAATCATAATTTTCTTCCTCCAAATTTAAAATTGGAAGCTTCGAATCTTGATCACGTTTTAATTTATATTTTTTCTTACGAGCAATCGCTTCGTCATAAGTATTAATTCCTTCTTGCTCTAAATTAAAAACAATTTTTTCTATATAGCGAATATTTCTAACATTCCCTTGCAGTAGAGATTCTTCTACTGCATACCTCACCAGATCTGGATTTTTAAATGCTTTTATTTTTTCTACTTCTAAAGGACTCAATGTTCTTCCAAAAAGAGATTCGATAGAATTTAATAATTCTTCATTTTGATTATCTATTACATTAGCATTATCATTTACATTAGCATTATCATTTACATTAGGTTTTTTATTTTCTAACCTATGGTTTTTCTCTTCAAAACCACTGGTTTTTTTATAGTTTTTATTTTCACAAACCATACTTTCATCATAGTTTTTTTCTATGCCTTCGTCAGAAACACTATTATCCTTTTTAGATGGTCTTCCTCCCTTTTTGCCATCTTTTCTCCTTTTTATATTAGCATCAATTTGAGGCCTTACTAACTTAAATAGCCTAGTTAACTCTTTTGACAAACTTGTTGGTGGCTCTCCTTTTAGAGCATAATCGAATATTGCCTCGTAAAAAGCTAATCTATCATGATCTTCCATATCTTCAACCGAATCCCTGAAACTGTCATAAAAAACAAAACTACTCTGTACCATAAGCCCTCCCTGTAAAATTAATTAGTATTTATCCTACTTATCTTTTTTAAATAAGATATATTTATATGATAGTATTCAACTACCTTTTCCATCGGGACTAAGTTACTAGGTAACTCGAAGCCTTCACTTTTTATTTTCTTTCTTAATTCATTAAAATCGTTCCTTGCATATTCCATACATTTACCACTAATCTTTTGCATATCACTTCTTGTAGCCCAATGCTTATTTAATATTTCTAACATTTCAGAGGCATTAAGTTGTTTAAATTTAGACATACTACTTACCACCTCTTAGCATATAGTTTCTAACTTCGTAATAACTACAGATAGAGCCTTTATCTTGATCACACATATTTGCATACTTAATAAAGTCATCACTTTTATTAAACAATAAATGAGTTAAAATAAAGACAATAGAAATTAAAGCAATTACTACTATCAAAATCTTAACCCACTTTCTTAATCTTAATTTCTTCATAATATCAAATCCCTTCTTAGCCTTGACCGACTTTTTTATTAATTTTCGTGCATATCTTCACATACACGTTCAAAAAAAATATCATACTTTACATCATAATAATTTAAGAACTTTTCTAATAACTCTAAAGTAATATTAATTTGTCCTTTTTCGTATCTTCTCATTGTTTCATAAGTAACATTAAAATCATTTGCTACTTGTTCCAAAGATAGATTTCTTCTAATTCTTAGTAGTTTTAATTCTTGAAGTATTTTTGAAGTCATTGTCTTCCTCCTTTCTATCTAACCCAATTATATGTGCATATTTTCACATTGTCAACACCTTTTGTGAAAATTTACACAGAAAAGTTGTATTTTTTTACTTTTAATGTTAATATTAGTAATAGAGGAGGACATATGGCAAAATATTTTAACAATAATTTAAAATACATAAGGCAAGAAAGAAAGATGTCTCAACAAGAACTTGCTAATAAGATAGGTGCTGATAGATCTACTATTTCAAGATGGGAGAACAATGAAATAGAAACTCCACTAGATATGGCAATAAAAATTGCAGATGTCTTTAATATTCCTTATCATGATTTTTTTGGAAAAGATTTAAAATTTGACAATGCCGAAGTAATAGATGTAAATTCTGACATAATTAAAATACCTGTATATGGCACCATCAAAGCTGGAATACCAATAGAAAGCCAAACTGATATTATTGATTATGTAGATATACCTAGGAGTTGGACTAAAGGTGGTAAAGAGTTTTATGGTCTTAAAGTTAGTGGAGATTCTATGTTTCCTAAGTATCAAGATGAAGATATAGTTATTTTTGAAAAAACTGATGATATTACAATGTATAATGGCAAAGATTGTGCTGTTATGATAAATGGAACTGAATCAACATTTAAAAAGGTATTAATTAATGACCAAGGAATCGTATTACAAGCCTATAATATGGCTTATGGTATTAAAATGTATTCAAAAGAAGATGTTATAAATAAACCTATTAAAATTGTAGGTATTGCTCGTGAAAAGAGGACTATAATTGATTAAGGGTATGCTAGTATAGGTACTTTTAATAAAAATATTGTAGTAAAGGAGGTATTATTGTGGCAAAAATAGAGTGTGAGAAATGTAAAACTAAGTTTGAATCAAATGGTTGGACTAGTGTTTGTGATGACTGTAGAAGAAAAAGAACACCTAAAATATATATGTATGCTGCTATTGGTGTTATTCTTATAGGATTATTTGCAGGTATTATACTAGGAAATGTATATAAACTTGAAAGAGTTGATGAAGATTCTATTTTAGACACTACAGAAGAAGTATTTAATACTAATTTATTAATTATTTCATTAGCAAGTGGTGCATTTGCTAGCATTCCATTATTTGGACTAGGTTCTATTAATTATAGACTTAATTTACTTATAGATAAAAACGAAAAATAAAAAAGCCTCGTGCGGGAACACGAGACAGTGAAAAATCACAAAAAAGTCGGTCAAGACTAAGAAACAAAATACCAATAGAATTGATATAATGCTTTTGGATTTTTCTATTACATTATATCAATTCTACTATTAAAAAGCAAGAAAGGAATGATATAATGCCGGTTTATAGAGAAAAAAATAAAGAGAAATGGACTAAGGATGGGAGATCATATTATTTTAAATGTTATTATACTGATAGTTACGGAAAAAGAAAACAATATGAGAGTAAACTGTATAATTCGAGTAA
>CALVTC010000065.1 GCA_944359885.1 uncultured Bacilli bacterium
ATGAGTGCAGAAGAAGATAATAGAAAGATAGAGAATTCTATTAGAAAAGAGATGACAGAAAAGGGATTAAAGGAGGGTATGGAAAAAGGATTAAAGAAAGGAATTAAAGAAGGGATTAAGCAAGGAATCAAGCAAGGAATTGAACAAGGAATTGAACAAGGAATTGAACAGGGGATTGAACAAGACAAAAAGAAGATTGTGCATTCCATGTTAAAGCAAGGACTAGATATAGAGACGATTTCTAGATACACAAGTATTGATTTAGAAGTAGTAAAGAAATATCAATCAGAGTTTCATGATAAATAATATTTATAGGAGAAAGTGTATTCGCACTTTCTCTTTTGTTGCTAATAAGCTATCCTTTTTTCTTTATTTTATGTTATAGTAGAATAGAGGGAAGTATATGAAAAGAAAAATTAATATAAAAAAGAATTCAAATCATCCAGTTTATGAGAAGTGGTATGAAAGAAGACTTATCTTAAAAAGTTTTCTTTGCCTTATATATTTAATTGTTATTACAATATTGGTTGTTTGTATTTATCAATTATATCAACAAAAGCAAGTAATTTTACCATGGAGTGAAGCTCAAAGCGTAGATGATTATAGTTATATTACTATTTCTAAAATGAGTGAGAAGTTTGCTTATTATGAAAAGTCTAATAAGGAAATTCATTTTGTGATAGAAGAAGAGGATACTGGACAATGGCATACCTATTTAGTAGCGATTGATGCAGATAGTTATGATAAATATAAAGATATTATTGATTATACTTATGAAAGAACAACAGAGGTTCCTGATCCAATTACTGTTTATGGTTATCCTGTTATTATTGATGATGAGTTAAAACAGCTTGCGATTCAAAATATTACAAATTTTGTTCCTGCAGAAAATGAAGTGGTGATTACAGATGAAAATTTTAATACTTATTTAACAAATAGTTATTTAGATACAACCATTCCTAAAAAAGATGAATTTAGCGTAGTTTTATGTTTAGTAATTATTATTTTAGTTATTGTTGTTTTTATGTTTATTCTTACGATTATAGATAGAGGTCGAAGTGTTTATCGAAAAGTAGAAGATGCTTACCAAAAAGGAAGAAAACAGCTGTTTTCTGTTCGTAAGTAGGTTATTTGATAAAAGTTTGTTTTTCATATATACTAATAATGAAGGTGATAGAATGCAATTTATAGAGATAACAGAAGATAGATATCGAAGTTTTTGGGAATGTCATCCATTAAAGACTTTCTTGTCTGCACCAGAAATTGGTAGATTACGCAAAAGTCGTGGTTGGGATGTTTCTTTTGTTGGAGTAGAAGAAAATAAAAAGATAGTTGCAGCTGCTATGCTAATTTCTCATAAGCGTCATTTTGGTAAGTATGAGTTTTATTCTCCTAGAGGAGTACTTGTTGATTATGAGAATAAGGAGTTAGTAGAGTATTTTTTAACTGAGATTAGAAAATATGTAAAAGCACATCATGGATATATTTTTAGAATGGATCCTTATGTAATTTATAAAGAAAGAGATATTGATGGAAATATTGTAGAAGGTGGTATTGACCATAGTGGAGTTGTTCAACAACTAATAGATTTAGGATTTAAAAAGGTTTCTATTCCTGATATGGAACAAGTTGGATGGATGTTTTCTTTACCTTTGGAAGGAAAGAGTAAGGAAGAAATATTAAAGCAAATGAAACCTAATACTCGTAATACTATAAGAAAAACAGAAAAAATTGGAATTACTGTAAAAGAATTAGGTTATGATGAACTTGATCGATTTCAAAATATTATGGTAGAAACTGGTCAAAGAAAGAATTTTTCTATTCGAAGTGTTGATTATTATAAAAAAATGTATGAATTATTTCATGATAAGGGAGAAGTAAAATATTATGTTACTGAATTGGATTTAGTTTGTTATGTAGAAAAAGCTAAAGAAGAGAAAAAAAGAGCAGAAGAAAAATTATCTCATTTGAGTGATGCTAAATATAACGAAGGTCAAAGAAAAAATTTAGAAAATGAAATTTCTTCTTATGACAAGAGAATCCGTGAAGCAGAGGAAATTAGAAAAGAAAAGGGACAAGATGTGATTACATTATCGGGTTCTATGTTTATGATTATAGCGCCTGAAATTATTTATTTATCTAGTGGTAATTATGAAGAGTTTATGAAGTTTAATTCTCAATATTTATTACAATGGATGATGATACAATATGGAATAGAGCATGGATTTAAAAAACATAATTTTTATGGTATTCCTGCTAATATTAATGAACATCCAAAAGATTATGGAATTTACGAGTTTAAACGTGGATTTAATGGTGTAGTAGAAGAGTTAATTGGTGAGTTTGAACTTCCTATTAGTTGGTATTACTATCTTATTAAATTTATTCACAATATAAAAAAACATTAAAAAATTATTTTATTATTTGTATTTTTTAATTGTGATGATATAATTTTTGGATTTTGTTTCTTTTGTGATACCTAGATATTGATATTTACCATGACGTCTAATGCTAAAGACGTCATTTTCTTTTAATAAATAAGAATTCTTTTTTAGAATGTCATAATTTAATATAATTTCTTTACTTTTTATTTTTTCTATGATATTTGTTCTACTTGTTTTAATGAGTCTTGCAATTACGGTATCAATTCTATTGCTGGAAGAAATGATTTGTATAGTTTCATATTCTTTTTGATAATCTTTTAATGTTTCTAATGGTACTTCTTCTAATTCAACAGTGGAGTTTTTGATGGTTATTAAGTTGTTTTTTATATAAGGAGCAATTTGTGATAGAACATATATATAATAATGGTTATTTGTTATGATGATGTCTCCAAATAATTCTGATGAGATGTTTAGTGAAAAAATAGTTCCTAATATTTCTCGGTGTTCTAGAGGGATTTTTGATTTTATTTCATATAAAGTAACATTTGGGGGTGTTGTTGTAAAGAAGATATTCTTTTCGCTATCCTTATATGGTTTATATATTTGATAGGACTCTTTTTTTAATTTCTTTTTTAGTTCTGCTTGTTCTTTTGGATCTAGAAAAAATGTTGGCTGGTTATGAATTAGTTTATTTCTATTTTTCTCTATTGTGTACATATGGTTCTCCTTTTTTCTGACTATTATTATAACAGATATTATGATATAATTGAAATACTTATGGTGGTCGTATGAATGATGTAGTAAATGAACTTTTAAATTGGTATCAAGAAAATAAACGAGATTTGCCTTGGCGAAAGGATAGAGATCCTTATCATGTATGGATATCAGAAATTATGCTTCAGCAAACTAGGGTTGAGGCAGTTATATCTTATTATGAACGATTTATGAAGGACTTACCTGATATTTCTTCTTTAGCGAAAGTGGATGAAGATAGATTGTTGAAGTTGTGGGAAGGATTAGGATATTATAATCGCGCTAGAAACTTGAAGAAGGCTGCTTGTATTATTATGAATGAATATAATGGGATGTTTCCTAATACTTATTCTTTGATTATTCAATTACCTGGTATCGGAGAATATACTGCTAGTGCGATTAGTTCTATTTGCTTTCATGAAAAAGAAGTAACGGTCGATGGTAATGTGATGAGAGTATTTACTAGATTTTATAATGATGAAAGCAATATTTCTAAACTTAGTACTAAGAGGATGATTCATGATCATTTACAATCTTTAGCAATTACTGATTTTGGTATGTTTAATGAGGCACTTATGGAGTTGGGAGAGAGAGTTTGTCTTCCTAATGGAATGCCAAAATGTGGTAGTTGTCCTTTGCAAAGAAGATGTAGGGCTTTGCAAAAGGAAAATTATTTTTTGTTTCCTGTTAAAGATGAAAAAAAGGAAAAAGAAGAAGTTGAAATGACAATTTTTATCTTTATCTGGGATAAAAAAACAATTATTCAAAAAAGAAAAAATAGTGGTATTCTTCATAATTTATATGAATTTCCTAATATAGATCGGATTCTTAGTGAAGTAGAAGTCTTTCAATATGGTAGTTGTTTTGGAAAAGTAGATAAGGTTTGTAAGAGTATTTCTTATACTCATATTTTTACTCATAAAAAGTGGAAGATGCAATCATATTTTCTATTTATGAAAGAGGTAAATTGTCCAAATATGTTCTACACTATTTCATCTATTGAATCACAATTCGCCTTGCCTACAGCTTTTAGTCCATTCTTATATCAATTGAAGGAGGAGTTAAAATGAAAATAGTATCATGGAATGTTGCGGGAATTAGAGCTTGTTTAAAGAAAGGGTTAGCAGATTTTTTTCAGGATGTGGATGCTGATGTTTTTTGTATGCAAGAAGTGAAGGCAACAGAAGATCAATTTGATTTTAGACCTGAAGGTTATCAAATGTATTTATATCCAGCTGTTAGAAAAGGATATTCTGGTACAGTTGTTTTTAGTCGAGTAAAACCCATTTCTGTTACTTATGGAATAGGAGATAGTGAATATGATGATGAAGGTCGTAATATTACTTTAGAGTTTTCTCACTTTTATTTAGTTAATTGTTATGTTCCTAATGTTAAAAGAGATTTGTCTAGAATGGAATCTCGTATGCGGTATGAAGAATTGTTTTTAGATTATGTTAAAAAATTAGAAAAGAAGAAATCAGTTGTCTTTTGTGGAGATATGAATGTTGCGCATGAGGAAATTGATATTAAAAATGTAAAATCTAATATTGGCAATGCGGGTTTTACTTATGAAGAACGTGGAAAATTTAGTGAGTTATTAAATGCAGGTTTTGTAGATACTTTTCGCTATTTATATCCAGACACGAGAGATGCTTACACTTGGTGGAGTTATATGAATGGTGTTCGAGAGTGCAATATTGGGTGGAGGATTGATTATTTTGTAGTATCTAAATCATTTGTTTCTAGAGTAGAAGATAGTCTTATTTATAAAGATATTTTAGGTAGTGATCATTGTCCTATTGGTCTAATTGTTAAGGAGTAAATATGAAAGAATTTATTAAGAATATTAGATTTGTTTGGCAGTATGCAAAAGATCAAAAAAGTAAGTTAGTTAAATATATTTTGTGTAATTTGATTGCCGTTATTATAAGTGTAGTTGTACCAATTATTAGTGCTAAAATTATTGTATATTTGACTGATAGTATGTTTTATCAATTACTTTTTATGACTGTTGTTTTATGTTTTCTTGAATTGTTGAGAAACATTGTTAATTATTTTTCTAGATCTTATTCTACTATTATATTTCGTGAATCTTTTATCAAAATTCAAACAGAACTGGGACAAAATATTTTGAAGTTAGAAAATAAAGTTATTGATTCTAATAGTTCTGGTGTTTTCATTCAACGACTTACTAGTGATACTAGTAGGCTTGCAGATATTTTTAATGTTTTAAACTTGTATCTTAGTAGAATATTAATTAATATTGGTATTTTTATTGCAGTATTTATTATTAATTTTTGGGCATTTTTATATATGATTGTTATGGTGTTGATTCTTTATCTTATTGAGAAAAGACGAGTTCAAATCTATAATCGTCGTGATAAGGAGTTTCGTAAAGAAACGGAACGTGTTACTGGTTTTGTTGGAGAAATTGTACGTGGCATTCGTGATATTAAAATGCTACATTCTGAAGGGAGCTTTTCATCTGAGTTACATAGTCAAGTAGAAGGATTAAACCAAACTAGATATCAGATGATGCATGTTAATAATAAGTATAATTGTGTTCGGTTTTGTTTGCAGGATATACTGGATACAGGTTTAATCTTTTTGTTGGTATTTTTGATTATAGAGGGTAACTTAATGGTTGCGAATGCTTTGGTTGTTCACAACTATCAAGGAAGAGTAACTTCTATTATTGATGTTTTGGGTATTTTATTGCAGAGCTTAAAAGATTTTAATTTATCTTGCGATAGAGTTTTTTCTATTATGCATAGTGATAAGTTTTCTAAGGAAAGGTTTGGTTCTACACATTTGGATAAGGTAAATGGTGATTTTTGTTTTTCTCATGTTGATTTTCATTATGATTCTAATGAGAAAAAAGTTCTGAATGATTTGAACTTTCAGGTTCATGCTAATGAAACTGTTGCTTTTGTTGGGAAGAGTGGTGCTGGGAAGACTACGATATTTAATCTTTTATGCAAGATGTATGATATTGATAACGGTATGATTACAATTGATGGTATTGATATTAGAGAGTTGGATCAAGACAGTATTCGCGGTAATATTACAATTATTAGTCAGAGTCCATATATTTTTCATCTTAGTATTCGAGATAATTTAAGATTGGTTGCTCCAGCGATGACGGAGCATGAAATGATTAAAGCATGTAAGTTAGCTTGTATTCATGATTTTATTATGAGTCTTCCTGATGGATACGATACTATTGTTGGTGAAGGTGGAGTAAATCTTAGTGGTGGACAACGGCAACGACTTGCTATTGCTAGAGCATTTTTACAAAAAACAGAAATTATTTTGTTTGATGAAGCGACTAGTGCTTTAGATAATGAGACACAAAAGGAAATTCAGATGGCGATTAATAATTTAAAGAAAGATTATACTATTTTAATTGTTGCTCATAGATTGAGTACTATTATTGATAGTGATAGAATTTTATTTATTGAAAATGGACATATTACTGCAGAGGGAAGTCATAAAGAACTTTTAAGAAAAAGTAAAGGATATCGGGAACTTTATGAGGCTGAATTGAAAAATCAAGAATAAATATTGTTAATTATATTAGCATTTTGAAAACTACTATTGGTAGTTTTTCTTGTGTGCCGGGCATGGCATATAGCTAGGTGGTGAAAGTCCACTATACACGTCGGTATCTGCGAAGTATTA
>CALVTC010000066.1 GCA_944359885.1 uncultured Bacilli bacterium
TTTTTCTTCAAAATTATTTATATGTTCATTTACATCAATGTCACTGTCTGATACATATAGGTATGCTCCCTCTAGGTTTGCTCCTCCTAGGTATGCTCCTCCTAGGTCTGCTCCTCCTAGGTCTGCTCCTCCTAGGTATGCTCCCTCTAGGTCTGCTCCTCCTAGGTATGCTCCTCTTAGGTTTGCTCCTCCTAGGTCTGCTCCTCCTAGGTCTGCTCCTCCTAGGTATGCTCCCTCTAGGTCTGCTCCCTCTAGGTTTGCTCCTCCTAGGTATGCTCCTCCTAGGTCTGCTCCTCCTAGGTCTGCTCCTCCTAGGTATGCTCCCTCTAGGTCTGCTCCTCCTAGGTATGCTCCTCTTAGGTTTGCTCCTCCTAGGTCTGCTCCTCCTAGGTCTGCTCCTCCTAGGTATGCTCCCTCTAGGTATGCTCCTCCTAGGTCTGCTCCTCTTAGGTTTGCTCCTTCCTTAACTGCTTTTTCCACTGTATCTTTTAATGTGTTGTTTTCTTTTTCATATTCAAATATCACACTTCCTGTCCATCTGTTTTTAATTTCAAATTTTACTTTGCTCATTTACTTGTTTCCTTTCTTCAATTCTTTAATTTCTTTTCTTAACTTTCTATTTTCTCTGATTAAGTTTGTATTATCTTCTACTATAGTTTCGTGTTCCTCTTTCAAAATTTTGTAGTTTAGCTTCAATTTGTTGTACTGCTTTTTTAATTTAAAATAATCAAAAATCTTCATAACTCTTCTTTCATTTCCTTTAAAATTCTTTTTGTCTCTTTCACTTTTTCTAAATGCGCATACTCGTCGCTGTCCAATATGTCCTCTATTCTGCTAATTCCTTTTTCATAAATTTCTATTTTGTCTTCAAGCTCCCTGTAATCTCCAAATGGTACTTTTACATCGTTATCTCTATCTTCGTACCCTGGATAGTAGCTTGTTAAATCTCTTGTATCCATAATTAATGCCTTTCTTAATAATCTTTATATTTTTCGTAAATTACATTAAACTTGTTATCGTTTAATGATGCTAAATCTTTATATTCAACTTCTATTCCTTGTAATCTCATAATTTGTAGTAAGTAATGTATAGAGGAGCACCTGTCATAGTGTTTGTTGTAATTTTCTAAAGTCATTGGCCTTTTGCATAAATTACAGTTGACAATATAGCTTTTTTGTGATTGTTGACATTCTTCAATTGTCCAAAGGTCTTGTATTAAATCCTGGGGCATAGGGATTCTATTTCTATTTCTTTCAACTGATAAATACTTGTCTAAATTTTCATTAACTTCCGAAACTTCGTAATTTTTTAATATTCGAAACCACTCATCACATAATTCATCTGATCTAGATAAATGTTGATAATATGTTCTTACTCTCTCTAGTAATCTATAAACGTCTTCTTCACTCATAGTTACTCGCCTCGTACTTTTCTTCTAACTTCATCCCATTTACTCGGTTTTTTAGTTTCATTTTTATTCTTGTTTTCACCTTTGCTTTGATGAAATTTTTGAGAATAATTTTTAGCTTCTGCTACAGTTCTAACATTAGCTCTTTTCCAGTAATACAAAATTTTATCAATGTATTTGATGTAAAATATGCCATTCGAAATACTTTCAGCAATGGCCAATTTAATAATTTCCATAGAATAATCCCATGCTTTGATAATCTCGGTTTCCATCGGTGTAATAGGTCTACCAAATTCTTTTTCTAAAATATTGCAAACACTTTGTAATATCTCAATATTCATTTCTTTTTTATTCGTAATTATTTCATCACTAACAATTTCTGCGTTTGTTACATTGTCTACATTACTATCTATAGTTGAGTAATTATTAGTAATACTATTCTCTACTACTCTATACTCTTCTACTCTATTCTCTTCTATTCTAGGTAAACTTTCGTTTAACTTTGGTTTAACTTTGGTTAAACTTTCATTTATATCGTTATTTTTCAACGTATATTTCTCTGTTTTTGAATCAAAATCTAATTGCGATTTTTCATCAATGTAAATTGTTTCTTTAACTTTATTTTTATCTAAATAATTATTTCTTTTCCAATCGGTAATTACTACTACTCCACTCTTAAAAGGAATTAAATAATTCTTTAGTATAAGTATTTTTATACTGTCTTCTGTACCACCATACAATCTTAATACTTTTTTTGGATTGATGAATCCTTCATCATCTGCTTCCATTCCCAGTAAGAAGTAAAGTGCTTTTGCTTCCATGGGTAAATCATAAAAATTATCTTGATTGATTAAAGCACTATCAAACATTCTTTTTCTAGCCATGTCAGCACCTCAATTTGACAGATTCGTCATTTTGTGTTATTTTTAAAGTGCTTTTTAACAAGCAAGAGGACTTTATTGTGGTGATTGAGTCCTTTTTCTTTGTACTTTTTTTCATAAATACCTCCTATTTCTTGTCGTCAAATGCACCATATTTGCCTGCTAAAACAACAAGTGCTATTAATGTAATTGCGATAATAAGCACAACCGCTATAATTACTTCTCCTATTCCCATTTTAAATACCTCCTTAATTAAAATTTCATTGATTCAATTACTGCAATAAATGTCATAATCCCAATCAAAAATGTAGAACTTGCTAAGAACATAACAACATTATCAATGATTGCTTGTTTCTTTTGCTTTTTTGCTCTTTTGATGTTAAATGTTCTAACTCTTTTTTGATTTTCATGAATTTTTTCGAACATTATTTGTGTTTCTGTCATTTTTCATCACTCCTTTCTAAAATCCAAATTTCTTTCTTACAAGTTTCGTTAATGCCAATTTTGTTTTACTAACTGGCAAGAAAATATTTTTATTTTTCATTTCTTCTCGAACGTCTTTTATATATTTAAGTGCTGTTGCATATGTAATTTCTGGAATCAATATTTTTAAATCGCCAGCAGATATATATAATTGATCTAAAATTTCTTCTTTTGTCTTGGTAGTCTTTTCCATTTCTTCCTCCTATTTTCACCTCTGCGCTATAATCATTTTTAGAAAGTGAGGTGTTTGTTTTGCTAGATAAAAATCATTGCAAAGTTTTAAAATTTTTAAATACTGTTGATATAAGCGGTTGCCGTCCTACTTTAATTTCTATAAAGACAAAATTAGATGTAGATGATGTTTACCAAATTTTAGAATACTTAGAATTACATAAATATGTAGAAAAACTGCCTAACTGTAATTGGAGAATAATCTATAGTGGTAAACACTACAAACGAATACGTACAGAACAACTATTTCAAAAGTATTGGTTTCCAATCATAACTGCGTCAATATCGTATGTATTAGTATTAATAACAGACTTATTATTGAAATAACTAACAAAACTTTAGTTATTTTTTTTAATGCCAAAATATCATACATAACAGTTTGTAACATCATAAATTTATAGTCTTCATAATCTCTTAAATCGTTATGTTCTAAGAATTCTTCTTGACAGATAATTTTTCTCATAATCATCACCTTATTTTCTCTTTCATACTTCTCCTTTATTCTTCATAAAATTTCGTCCACTCGAAATCTAAAGCTTTAGCAATTTTTTTTGCTAATTCTGGACTTGGTCTTCTATAACCATTTTCAATGTTTGAAATTGCCATTTGTGTTACGTTACATTCTTCAGCTAATTGCTCTTGAGATTTGTTTTTACTTTCTCTTTCTTTTATTAACCACTTTCTTTTTTTCATTTGACACCTCCTTGCTTATCATTTCTATTTGTGTTAAAATATAGTTATCCAAAAAAAGGAAAGGAGGAATGCTAAAGGAAACTTTAGAACTAATTCTTGTGGGAATTGGTTTATGTCATTTATTAGACACTATTGTCTATTTAAAAGACAGAGACTAGTCTCTCATTATTCCAATGAGGGATTCCTGCAATTCCTTTTTTGGGTTTACTGTGATATCAAGTGTTAGTTTGGCGACTGGGCTTGATATCTTTTTATTAACATTGTCAAAACATTTTGTATTGACAAACTAAATATATCAAAACACTTTGTTTTTGTCAATACTTTTTGTTTTAATTTTATTGATTTTGATTTCAAATTGTGTTAATCTAAAAGAAAGGAGGGATATAATGGCTATTATCGACGACTATAGAATGTTTGGAGATGTTTTCAAAGAACTTAGAACAGAAAAAAAGCTATCCCAAGATAAAGTAGCGGAAGATTTAGATATTTCTCAAGGTCTAATTACAAAATGGGAAAGTCATCAATCTACCCCATCTCCAGAAATGCTGGACTACATTGCTGATTACTTTGGTGTTTCTGTTGACTATTTAATAGGTAGAAGTAAATATAGAAATCTGGAAGCTGGTAATAGTGAATTAGACAATGTTCTTTTTAGCAAAGCTAAAAATTTAACTGATGAAGAAAAGAAAACAATTTTAAATGTTATTAATGCAATACACAAAGACGTTGATAAAGAATTAGATAACCAATAAAGTACAAGCAGTATCGTACTATACAGTTTATAAGTAGGGAGTGTGATATTGTGTTAATAGAATTACTTAATGGTGATATGAATCAACAAGAGTACTTAATGATAAATAATGTAAAAATTATATATAAAAAATTACCAAAAAAAATCTATGGTTTTATACATAGATATAGAAATATTAATTTAATTGTCATTAATTGGAATATTTCTAAAGGAAAAAAACAAAAAACAATTCTTCATGAGTTTGCCCATCTAGAGTTACATCATATAGATAAGACTGAAGAACTATTCGCTTTTTCTATTGAAGATATAGAAGATGAAGCTGATAGATATATAAAATATTTATTAGAAAATATTAACAATGATTAAAGGTATGCTAGTACAGGTGCTTTTAATATAAAATATTAGAAGTAAAGGAGGTGTAGTAAATGAACAATCAAAAAGAAAATAAGATGTCAAAAAAGGCAATAGCTATAATAGCTGTAGTAGTAGTAATTATCTTAATAATAGGATTTGCTGGTGGAAATAGTAATTCTTCTGAAACTAACAGCAACAATAATAATAGCAATAATAATCAAGAAGAAAATAGCAACATCTCAAAAGAAGATGATGATGCCATCCCAATGGAATATAAAAACGCATTGAAGCAAGCAGAAACTTATTCAGAAATGATGCACATGTCTAAACAAGGAATATATGACCAATTGGTTTCTGAGTACGGAGGACAATTTACCGCCGAAGCATCACAATATGCAATTGATAATATTGATGCAGATTGGAATGCTAATGCTCTAGCAAAAGCAAAAGAATATCAGGAAACTATGGCAATGTCTAAAGATGCTATATATGACCAGCTAATTTCTGAATATGGTGAAAAATTCACTCCAGAAGAAGCTCAGTACGCTGTCGATAATCTTGAATAAAAAAAGCTCCGTGCGCCAACACGGAGTCAAACCTAATAAATTAGGTACAGAAATGAAAAATGTCCTACCAAGACTTTCTCTTTTTCTGTAATCTAATTTTACAATATTTTAATGAATAAGTAAAGATTGGAGTGAAATTTAATGGCGGTATATAATGAAAAAAACAAATCTAAGTGGACTAAAGATGGGCGTCATTGGTTTTTTAGAAAAAGTTATAGAGATTTGAACGGCAAAATAAGGTACTATAGATCTAAAATGTTTGCAACAAAACAAGAAGCAGAACAGGAAGAACTATTATTCGTTACTAAACGTGATAACCCTACTCTAGTTAAATTTGTAGTTGTTGCTAAAGACTATTTTAAAAACTTAGAAACAATTAGAAAACAATCTACAGTTTATTCGTATAAAAAGGATTATAGCAATCATATTCTCCCATATTTTGCCGATTTGTATATTAATGATATAAATATTCAAAAAGTAAAAAATTGGTCTGAAAACCTAGAAAGAAAAGGTATTTCGGTATCATATATGAATAAAATTTATAACATTCTCTGTAATATATTTGATTATGCCATAAAAAATTATAACTTAAAGGAAAATCCAGTGCGTTTATATGGACCGTTCCAGGAAAAACAAGATAAGATAGTTAAAGATGAAGAAAAATTGAGATATATAACTCACGATGAATTTATTAAATTTATTTCAGTTATTGACATTCCACTTTGGAAAACATTCTTTACATTTGCGTACTACACCGGTTGTAGACGCGGAGAAATTATTGCTTTAACTTTTCAAGATATAAATTTTAACACAAATGAAATTTCTATTAATAAAACATTATATGAAGAAATAAAAGGAAAAACTTGCATAACATCAACTAAAAATAATTTGAACCGAAAAATAAAAATGAGCAAGACATTAAAAGAATGCTTGCTACAATATAAACAGGAACAAATGCAATATAAAGATTTTCGTGAATCATGGTTTGTGTTCGGTGGTACCAAATATTTGCCAAAAACCACAATAGCTAGATACAAACACAAGTACTTCCAACTAAGTGGAGTGCATGAAATAACTATGCACGAATTTAGACATAGTCATGTATCACTATTAATAAATGAATATGTAAAAATGTCAAAGGAAAAAAATATGAAAATAGATACTGCTAAATTTTTCTTAATGATGTCTAACAGGATGGGTCACACTATTCAAGTAATGCAAGATACATATATGCATTTATTTCCAACAATACAAGATGAGATTGTCGACTTATTAGACAATCTTTAAAAAGTATCAAAAAAACAAGAAAGGAAAAAAAGAATTGTCCTAAAATTGTCGTAAGAAAATAAAAAACGTTGATTTTCAACGTTTATAATCAAATGGTCGGGAAGACAGGA
>CALVTC010000067.1 GCA_944359885.1 uncultured Bacilli bacterium
TTTACATTTTATTGTACTATATTCAAACTTATTTCAGCTTTTTGCCATAAAACGGAATTCCAAATAAAAATTAACGCCTTTAAACTTTTTTTGTGAAAAACTATTCAAATTTATCAAAAAATGTGCTACATTTTTATTGATGAGTGATATTTATATCATTCGTACTTGTGAAAAGTTGTAGATATCTACGACACTCGTACCATAAAGAAAGGATACAAACCCAATAAAGGTTCGTTTTTTCATGTAATTATGTTACAATAGAAAACATTGGATGTGATAGCATGTCAAAAATTAAAATCAATAATAGTAGTTATAAGATAAATTTTAAAAAAGTTTACTAATTTGATATATAAATAGACTTTTGACAAAACTATATAAATATGATATTATGAATATGTCAAGGAAACTTGCATAAAATAAAAAAGGGAACATTCAGTTTCGTCAAGTTGAATGTCTACCCAATAATTTGCCTTATGGCACTTATTCAGCGACACTTATTCAAGCGAATGAGTGTCATTTTTTTATTACTACTATCATAATGATAAGGAGAAATAAAATGATAGCAATGAGCTTAAGAACTTTTATAATAAAAGTCCTAGTTTTCATCTTTATCAAACCTCCTCTCTATAAAGATTAGAGGTAGACACTCAACAACTGATATTCCCTACAAAAATTATACTATTGAATGTATTAAAAAAACAAGCGAACAGCTATATATTTATTAAAAATATTTTATAACAAAATTTGTTATAATAATGTTAGAATATTGTAAAAAAAATGTTCACTATTGCAAAAATGTATGATATATTGTTACTGTGCTGAGATGATGGTACTGACTTAATCTTGGGTTCAGTATCTAACCCCTTAAAGCACCAGATTGATAGTTACTCAAACCTTTTGAGTAGTAATAAATATTAACTAGAGGTATCGTTGAAGTTGTAAAATAAAAGTAGACAGATAAAAACTGTTTACTTTTTTGTTATTATGAGGAAATGAAGAATTTTTAATGAAAGAAATACAGTTATGATTAATGATATTGATAATGGTACAGTTAATGTTATAGTCGCACTAAAATTAGATAGTCTTACAAGAAGTGTTTATGATGGAGAGAAACTAATAAATTTCTTAAATACTATTTTAAATTAAGTGCTATATGATATAATGTAATCATATGGGAGGTTTATACGATGGTTAGATTATACGATATTAAAGGTTATGGGGATATGTCTAATGACTATAATTTTAATGATAATGATATGTGGGAAGGGAAAATATTGCTAGAAGAAGATGGCTGGTTTGAAGGTATTGTAATTGATTCTAATAGTTCTTATAAAAAAGATAGCTTTATTTTTGGTGTTTATCATCCAACAAAGGTTATAGAATTATTTAAATTTACAAATGTTGATGTTAGTGAACCATTTGTATTTCATGGGATAAGAGATGCAGAAGGATATGATGGAGAATTTGAAATTATTGGTAAATTTGGATCAATGATTTGTGGCATTTCACATATTATTACACAAGATGCAGAACTTGCTAGAGGAAATCTTGATTCTGAAATTGATGAATTAAAAACTAGAATACAAGATTATAAAAATAATACTATGGATGAAGTTAATGAGTTTTTTTATGATAATTATATGGCAATTAGAAACAATGTGTGTCAAATAATTTTAAGAAATTTTGAAGGTAGAGGTTTTACTGCTGAAGAAGCTCAACAAGTTATGAAAGAATGTCAATCTGTTAATAATATGGTTGTGCAAGCAACCGAGGAAGAAGCAAAAAAACTTGGTAAAAAAATGCCAAAAAATTTATTTGAAGATTATGATGATGGTATACTATTTTAAAAATCAAAAATATAAATAAGGACGAGTATAGACTTATCATTAGTAATTCCCTAATTTTGTAGTTATTTAAGCAAGAAATCATCGTTTTTTCCTTTGTTTACAAAGGTTTGCGATGTTTTTTTGTACAAAGAAAACACCTAAATTTATAACTATTTTCATCAAATTAATCAGCTTCTAATAGATTTAATTCCTCTTTCAATTTCTCAGCTGTTATTCCCTGTTCCCATCCATCTATATTTAAAGTTGATTTGTTTTCATATTTTAATACTCTATATTTAATAATCATTATTATAGTAAGTACAATAAGGCAAATAAGAAAGGAACCTTCAACGGCACAAATTTATTATGCTTGTTCTTGATACTTAGAAGTGTATAGATCTTTTTCTTCTTCTATATCTTGTTCTGATTGTTCTATGTATTTTTCCATGTCTGGTAAATCCTCTATGCTATTTAGGCCAAAATAATCTAGAAAGTCATTGGTTGTTTCATATAGAATTGGTCTACCTGGTAAATTACTTCTACCTGATTCTTTAATTAACCCTTTTGCTACCAGTTTTCTAATCATTTGACTACTACCTACTCCCCTAATTTTATCTACTTGCATTCTAGTAATTGGTTCATTGTAAGCTATAATTGCTAAAGTTTCTAGTGCTGCTTGGCTTAAAATATTTGTGTCTGGATTTTCTAATAGTTTTTGATAATATTGCCTATGTTCAAACTTAGTAGTTAATTTTAATCTGTTTCCTAGAAAATCAATCCTAAGGCCTCTATCTTCTTGTTCATAACTATGTTTTAAATCATTTACTAATTGCTTTACTGCTTCTTCTTCTAATTCTAAGACATCTTCTATTTGATTTAAGGTTAATCCATCTTCCCCTACTACAAATAATAATCCTTCTAATACTGCTTTATTTTTCATCCCGCACCTCACATATAATATCATCAAAATTCTTTTCTTGAGTAATTATCAATTCTTTATCTTTCGACATCTCTAAAATAGCTAGAAAAGTTACTACTATATACTCTTTATTTAATACCGGAAATAATTCAAAGAATGAAACTCTTGGTTGTTTTTTTAAAATACTTTTTATTTCTAATCTTCTAGATGATACTGAAATTTCGTTCGTTGTTACTTTTGTTTTTAATGGTTTTGACTCTTTTTTTCTTTCTAAATATTTTTTAAATGCTTCTACTAAGTCATCTAATGTAATATCGGTTGTTAGTTTTGCATTTTCATCTACATAGTTTTTTACACTTTCTGGTGATTTGGTATAAATTTCTTTTCTTAATTCTTCTTTTTCTTTTAATACTTTTGTAATCTCTTTATAAGCTTGGTATTCTAATAATCTATTTACTAATTCTTCTCTTGGATCAAAGGTTTCTCCTTCTTCTTTTTCTACTTTTGGATTTGGAAGTAATAATTTTGATTTTAATTCAATTAGTTCTGATGCCATTACTAAATATTCACTAGCAATTTCTAAATTCATTTTTTCTTGTTCATTCAAATAAGAAATATATTGTTCTGTTATTTTTTCTATTTCAATATTCATGATATCCATTTTACTTTCTTTAATTAAATGGAGTAATAAATCAAGTGGCCCTTCAAACTCATTAATTTTGAAATTCATTTTTTTCACTTCCAACCTTTATCATTTCACATTTTCTTTTTCATTATAGCAAAAAGCTTCTTTTTTTTCAATTTGTTTCCTGTTATAATAACTACAGTTGGTGGTATTATGAAACAATTTACGATGAGAGATGAAGAATTTGTTTGTGAAAATTGTGGTAAAAAAGTCCTACCCTTAAAATATAGTGCTAGAGATCATTGCCCTTTTTGTCTTTACTCTAAACATGTAGATATTATGCCTGGAGATAGAAAAAATACTTGTCTTGGTTTATTGAAACCTATTGGTATTGAGAAATTTAAAGATACTTATAAAATTGTTTATCGTTGTACAAAGTGTGGGGAGTATCATAAAAATATTATGGCAAAAGATGATAATATGGAAGAAATTATTTTATTATCTACACAACAATAAAACTGATCGTGTGACCAGTTTTAATTTTTTGGTTTAAAAATAAGTGCAAAAATAAAGGAAAAAATAATTGCTGCTGTTATACCTGTTGCGGTTAAATCAAACATTCCCATTAGGATACCTAGTATTCCATATTCATTTGCTTTAGCTAGAGCTCCATGAATTAGAGAATGTCCAAAACTCGTTATTGGTAATAAAGCTCCTCCACCTACTACTTTAATTATTTTATCATAAAAACTAAATGAGTCTAGAAAAGCTCCGAATACTACAAACATGCTAGTTACATGTCCAGGAGTTAGTTTTGTATTATCTAATATAATCTGTGCTACCAAACAAACAAATCCACAGAATAAGAATGAGTTTATGAGTAACATTATACTACCTCCAAACTAATTGCATTGGCAATCGAATAAATATTTTCTTTTTGATAAACCATGGTCGGAGAAAATAAGGCTCCTGTTGCAACAATTAATACTTTTTTTAGATTTCTTTTTTTCATTTCATGATAGATATATCCAAATGCTACTAAAGCACTACATACTGGACCACTACCTCCTGCTAGACACTCTTCTTGTTCTTTTAAATCATAGAGCATAACACCACAATCGTTATAATTTTTAGATAGATCTATGTCATATTCTTCTAACATATAATCTTTTACAATTTCTTTTCCATATAGACCTAAATCTCCTGTTACAATTAAATCATAATAATCTGGTTTTCTATTCAAATCACTTAGATGTCTTTTAATTGTATCTATAGCAGCTGGTGCCATGACTTTTCCCATGTCATTAGGATCGTTTTGACCCAAATCCATTATTTGACCAATTGTTGATGATTCTACTTTAATGTCTGTTTTTTCATTTGTTAATAATATAGAAGCACTTCCTGTTGCAGTAAAGGTTGCAGATTTTGGTTTTGGTGCTCCGTATTCTGTTGGATTTCTAAATTGTTTCTCTGCTGCCATATTATGAGAAGAAACGGTTGCAATAGCATTTTTTACTTTTTTTGAGTCAATTAGTACACTTCCTAGAATCATTGCTTCTACCGAAGTAGAACAAGCACCATATAGACCTAGGAAACATTTTGAAAAATTATAAGCACCATAAGTAGTTGCGGTAATTTGGTTTAATAGATCTCCACCTAAGATAACATCTACTTCTTTTCTTTTTAACCCTGCTTTTTTATGTAATAATTTTAAACTTTCTTTTACTGTTTTTATTTCTGCTTTTTCCCAGGAATTTTCTTTAAAATATAAGTCGTCAAATGTTTTATCAAAATATTTTTTTAAAGGTCCTTTTTTTTCATAAGGTCCTGCTATGGTTGCTGTGTCTTTAATATAGACATTGTTATATGTAAATGTCATATTTCACCTCCAATTAAGAAACGAATCATTCCAAAGAACCATGCTGCAATTATTCCATATAAAATAACTGATCCTGCCAGTTTAAAAATATTAGCTCCCAATCCATAGATTGGTCCTTCTCGTTTATAATCTAGGGCAGCACTTGTCATGGAGTGAGCAAATCCAGTAATTGGAATTAAAAGACCACATTTAAATTTTGTTACTAATTTATCAAAAAATCCTAATGCAGTTGATAAGGAAGCAATAAAAATCATAATTACTATCATAATTGTTCCAGCATTATTTCTGGACATATGTGTATACATACATAAAAGTTCTATGATTCCCTCACCAATTAGTCCAATTGTTCCTCCTACTAAGAAAGCAATGATGGCATTTTTTAATCTTGATTTTGGAGCTTGATGTTCTTTAGCAATCAATTCATATTTTTCACTTTTCATATTTATCACCATTTATAGTATTGTCTATTTAAAATATTTCATACCCATTATTTTGATGGATATTATTTTTTAGATGCAAATAAAAACAATTACAAACTTTATTTTAATCTTTGTAATTGCTTTTATAATTTAAGAGAATTTATGAATAAAAAATTTCATACGGTAGTTGACTTGTTCCATTACCAGACATTGCAACTACATCATGGTTTAGAGAAATAGAGGGCGTATTCCTAGTACTCCATTATCGCCACCAATTAAGCCATTGCTATAAACGTTGGTAATGGAAAAATATAGTATATTTAGTATAGAAATGATAAGAATTTATCATCATAAAGTATCATCCTCTATGATGACGAATGATATGAACCCCGTTTTTAAATATAGAAACAGTTCATGTTATTTTACTTACTCTCCTTATTTTACACTCTCAACTATCAATGTTAGGTTATAGTTTTCACATCAATATTATTTATCATGAAACTCTGACTGATATTTCTTTACTACTTCTAAATCAATACTTGTGTATTTAGAAATCGTCTCTATATCTAGTCCTTGTTCTAACATAGAATGAACAATTTGTTTTTGTTCTTGTTCAATCCCTTCTTTAATTCCTTTCTTTAATCCTTTTTCCATTCCCTCCTTTAATCCCTTTTCTAGCATCTCTTTTCTAATAGAATTCTCTATCTTTCTATTATCTTCTTCTGCACTCATATACTCAAAAAAATCTGGGTCCT
>CALVTC010000068.1 GCA_944359885.1 uncultured Bacilli bacterium
TAAAGGCATAAATTGCATTATACCTTTAAATACCAACATTTTTATAAAACTTGCATTTAATTATTTAACTAACTTATTTGTTGGTTTGTTGGGATATAAGTCTAATGTTTTTAAAATTTCATCCGTAGTTAAAAAATATAAATTTTCGGTAATAGTAATCATTTCCTTGTCAATGATTGAATTAGTTAATGACTCATTAAATAAAGTAGAACCATATTTTTCTCCTATAATATATGTATGACGCTCTAAGAAGTACTTAGCATTTTTTAATAACGAAGAAATCTTTTCATTACAGTGTGTGATTGCTAGTTGCTCATATGTTAATTCATTTGCTTTTTCATAACTAAACTCTTCATTATCTTTTTTTATTGCATTTTCTTGTTCTTTTATCCAATCTATTTCTGTTTGTAATGTAACATTTTTACCAGTTATCAGATTTTTCATATGATAGATTTCACTAATATTTTCTTCTGCTAAAGAGATTGTATGTATTTTTCTATCATATGTATAAGCATATACTGCTTGTTTGGGATAGTTGTGTTCTACTAAAAAGGCACACATTTTCTTTTCCCAGTAAATACTTGGTAATTCATCTAGCTCTATATAGTTTATTCTTTTTTTTACTTGAAATATGGCAACATAATGAGCAAATTCATGAATTAAGGAAATCGCATCTGTAATATTTTCTTCCCAGGATGCTAAAATATACCAATTTCCTTTTTTATCTAAAACGCATTGCCAACCATAATCATTTTTAAAAGTTCTCTTTCTTATATCGATAATTCTTTGATTTTTTACTAAATCATTAAAAATTCTAAGCCATATTAGTGAAGGATCAACTTCTTTTAGAAAGGCCCTACATAACTCAATACTTTCTTGTTTGGATGTGGGATATTGTTCTAGTTTATCTGTTTGTTTTAAAAGTTCTAATGGTATATCTAATTCTTCTTTTGTTATCTCATACATCAAAGATAGTTTTTCATATATTTGAGATGGTTCTGATACAACTGTTTCTTTTAATCTTTCTAATAATATTTCTAAAAGTTTTTGATATTTTTGGAAACAATCTATCTGATATTTTGCTTGTTCTTTTTTACTTCTTTTAGTCATACCATTACCCTCTTTTCTGGTATTTATTCTAATAATAACTGTTTTTATTGTCAAGGAGAACAAAAGAATTAAATTCCTGCTTCATAGACTAGGCATCTTTCTTTGTGATTACTGAAGTAGTTGTTATCATACATATAGTTTTATTTACTTTTTTACTATATATCTTTTTATATCTTCTTTTATTTTTTAATAATATATTATATATGCCTTTAATCTGTTTTTTTTCCTTATTTTTTATTCTTAATAAGTAAAAAGTTCTTAGAGTGTTTCTAAGGCTTCATCTAATTTTACACTAACAAGTTTTGATACACCAGACTCTTGCATAGTAATACCATATAAAGTGTTGGCATATTCCATTGTTTTCTTTTTATGGGTAATGATTAAGAATTGTGTTTTATTTTTATAATGATCTAGATATTTACCAAATCTACTAACATTAGCTTCATCTAGAGCTGCTTCTACTTCATCAAATAAACAGAATGGTACTGTTCTAACATTTAGTATTGCAAATAGTAGAGAAATTGCTGTTAAAGTTTTTTCTCCACCTGATAAAAGAGAAATCGTTGTTAGTTTTTTACCTGGAGGAGATGCTACTATTTCTACTCCTGTTGTTAATAAATTGGTAGGATCTGTTAATTTTAAGTCTGCATTTCCTCCGCCAAATAACTCTTTAAAGACATGTTTAAATTCTTCTGTAATTTGGGTAAATGTTGTTTCAAATTCTTCTTTCATGACATCGTCCATTTCATTCATAATTTCTAATAATGTTTCCTCTGCTTTAAATAAATCTTCTCTTTGATTGGTTAAGAATACATATCTTGTATTTACTCTTTCATATTCTTCTATTGCTGCAAGATTTACCATACCAATTCTTTTTATATTTGCTCGATACATGTTTACTTTTCTTCTTGCTTCTTCTGGTTCTACATCTAGGTGAGATACTTCTTTTGCATGTTCGAACGTTAATTCATATTCTGTATTTAATGTTTCTAGCATGTTATCCATTTTTATTTCTATTCTATTTAGTGAAACTTCTTTTTCATGAAGAGTTTTTTCCAAATTTCTAAGATTTGCATTTTTTACTTTGTTTTTAGCTAATCTTTCCTCATTTTCTTGTTTTAGATTCTCAATTTCTCTTTGTATTTTTTCAAGAGAAATCTGAAGAGTTGATTTCTTTGCTGTTAGAGCATGATATTTTTCGATTAATTCTTGTTCTTTTTCATTTAGAGTGTGGTTAGAAATAGCATTTAAAGCTTGCCAGGATGTTTCTATTTCTTCTTTTCTTTTTTCTTCTTGGGTTATTTCTTTAAGTTTGGTATCATACTTTTCTTTCATTGCTACTTTTTGCTTTGAACTAGAAAATTCTTGTTCTTCTATTTTTCTTATGTCCGATTCTGCTTCTTCTAATTCTTTTTTTATTTCTTCTTGTTCTTGTTTGATTAGTGTATTTTTTTCTAATTGCCTTTTTAATTCTTGCTTTAATAGTATGATGCTTTTTGTTTGATAATTTGAACCTCCTGTTAAGCTTCCACCTACATTTACTACATCACCATCTAGACTTACTACTTTATAGCGTCTTTTGATTGTATGACTTAATCTAGTAGCACTATTTAAATCTTTGGCAATTATTACTGTTCCTAATTGATTTTCAATAATGTTTTGATACATCTTATCATATTCCACCAAATCACTTAAAACACCAATAAACTCTTCTTCTTTTTTTAATTCTTCTAAACTTTCTTTATCTACATAACGGGAATGAATTACTGTTAATGGGAAGAAAGTTGCTCTACCTAGATGGTTATCTTTTAGATAGTTAATGGCTTGTTTTGCTGACGGTTCATCTTCTGTTATTAAAAAATTTTTGTTTGCTGCGATTGCAATATTTAGAGCTTTTGTATATTCTTCTTTCGTATTTAAAATATTCCCTATTGTATTCTTTATACCCGGAAGAGAAGATGAAAGTATTTTTCTAACGCTATTTGGTAAATCTCCTCCTTCTTCTATTTCTTTTTTTAGACTGTTTATCTTGTATTCTAAACTAATTAGATTCCTTTCGTGTGCGGAGTAATCACTTGTTAACATATTTTTCTTTTGACGTTCTTTTTTTAACATTTCTGTTATTTCTTGTGATTTTTTTTCTTCTTTTTTACTTTCTTCTATAATCCATTCTAATTCTTTTTTTAATTTTTGAATATTAGAGTCTATCATAGACTTTTGTTCTAATGTTTTTCGTAATTCTTCTTCTGTATCTTGTTGTGATTTGTTTTGCTTGTTTTTTTCTTGTAATAAGTTTTTTTCACCATTTATTTTTTCTACTAGTTCTGTTACTTCTAATAATTCTTTTTGAAGGATTAATTGCTCTTTTTCTAATTTTTCTAAGGTGTTTGCTTGTTCTAAATCTAATGCATCATTTTTTGAAGTTTCATTAGATAACTCCATAATTTCTTGCTCTAATTTTTCTTTTTCTGCTTTTATGTGGTCACCTTGTATTTTGGCATTTTCAATATCATATGCTAATAAGGCAACTTCATAGTTATCTAATCCTTTTTTATTTTCTAAGTACTCTTTTGCTTTTTCGCTTTGTTCTTTCAAGGGAGCAACTTGACTTTCTAGTTCTGTAATAATGTCGTTTACCCTATCAATATTATTATGTGTTCGATCCAATTTTCTTAGTGCTTCTTCTTTTCGTTTTTTATATTTTAAAATACCTGCTGCTTCTTCAAAAATTATTCGTCTATCACTTGGGGAGTTACTTAATATTCTTTCTACTTCTCCTTGAGAAATGATATTAAAAGATTCCTTTCCCATACCAGTATCCAATAATAGGTTATTAATATCTTTTAATCTACATTTTTCGCCATTTATATAATATTCATTTTCTCCACTACGATATACTCTTCTTTTAATAGACAATTCTGTATATGGTACATTTAAGAAATGATCCGAATTATCAAATACTAGTTCTACTGAGGCAACGTTTAAAGGATTCCTACTTTTACTTCCTGAGAAGATGACATCACTCATAGAACCATCCCCTCTAAGAGATTTTACCGACTGTTCTCCTAGGACCCAGCGAACGGCATCCACAATATTACTTTTACCAGAACCATTTGGACCAACAATACAAGTTATTTTATCATCCAATTTAATATCTAACTTATCTGCAAAAGATTTAAATCCTGTTGTTACAATTTCTTTTAAGTACATACTCTTCACCCTATAGATAGTATACTATAAAATCTTTGTTAAAACAACGAAATGGTTTGGAAGATGTAGATTTTTTCTTTGACAGGCAAAGAAAAACCATTAGAATTCTAATGGCTATTTTGTTTTTACTACTTCTATTTTTACTGCCTTATTTGGATTGAATTCAGAAGAAATTATTCCATCTTGTAAAATCATATCGTAATAAGAATTTTCTTCTACTAAATCTAGTACCTCTTTTGTATTGTTCTTTATTTCTTCAAAAGTTGGATTTTTTAACTCTTCTAATACTGAAATTTTATTTAGTATTTTAGCAGGATAAGATGTGGTCTCTAAATTACAATAAAATTTAGAAGTGGCTATCGAATCATTGAATAGAATGGTTAAGGAATATGGATCTTTGTTTTCTTCATTCATAACTGTTATTTTGTCTTCTTCCATGTCTAGATTAATTGCCTCACAAATATCTTTTTTTAGACTTTGCTTTAGGGCAGACATAGAAATTGTTAGTCCATTTTCTTGAATATAGTTCCTACTAGATTCTTTAATATAGGATAGATAGGTTCCTTTATTATTAGAGTCTGTATTCATTAATATGCTAATTTCTTCCGTGGTTAGATTGTCTAAATATTCTTTTTCTGTATCTGATAATGTGCTTTCTACTTTTAAATCCATATTTTCTACTAGTTGATATTTCTCTAACATGGTTTTTAATAGTTCTGTTTCTTCTTGTTGATTATCAACTTTATTTTCTAAAGTATCTTCTAATAAAATATTGTATGTTATGGGTTGTAAGTCATCATATGGATTTTTTTGATTACAACCTGTTATTCCCATTGTAAGATAGGTTCCTAGTAATAGACGTGTTGCAAGCTTTCTATATTCTTTTTTTCTTGTTTCTTTATTCATTTTTCATTTTCCCCCTTTTATACTTAGCCTATTTTACTTTTACTTTCTCTGAGATTTCTTTATAACTAAATTCTGAAGTTATTGTTTTTTTAGATAACTTAGCTTTAGAATAAGCACTTACCTTGATTAAATTTAAGGACTTATCAGAATATTTCTTGATATCTTTGAAAGATGGATTTTCTAGTCCTTGAAGTGTATATATTGTATTTATCATTTCTCCATATATAGAGTCATAATCTACATTGCAAAAAAGTCTTGATCCACTAATTGGATCATCTGCTGTTATTGATAGACGAAATGGATCAGATTGACTTTGTGGATTAATATTAACATTTTTAAAGTATTCTGGTTCTAAACCCACTGCATCACATACACCTAATTTTACAGCGCGTTTTAGACTATCAATGGATATATCTACTCCCTTTTTCTCAATAAAAGATTTACTTGTCTCTTTTATATAGTATAGGTTTTGATTGATTCTTTCTTTTTCTATTAAGCTTAACTCATCACTATTTCTTTTTTCTATTAGTAGTTCTAATTCTTCTATGGTTAAGTTATCTAGTTCTTGTGTTGATGATGGTGTGTCATACTCTTTTAAATTTATATTTTCTAAACAATTATATTTATTTAAATTATTTTCTAGTTGTCGGATTTCTTCTTGATTAGCATTATCATTGGTTATCATACTTAATCCTTCATCTAAAAGAGTATTATCTGAAGTTTCTTGTAAAGTTTGTTCTAACGTAGTTGGAATTGTCGGTATCTTATTGTTTCCACAACCAGTTAGTCCTACTAGAGTGCAAGTACTTAATAATAGACGGACTGTAAAGTTTGTACATTTCAAATTTTTTATTTTTGCCATATCTATCCATCTCCTTCTTTAGCAGACATATTATAACATAAAAACCACAAAAAAGCAAGGAAAACTTAGGATTTTATTAGTTTAAGAAGTAAATGCAAGTTATATTTTATATATTTTTAAAGTTGCATTTAGTCTAATAATGTCTTT
>CALVTC010000069.1 GCA_944359885.1 uncultured Bacilli bacterium
CTTATATTGAAATTAAAAAAGTCATTGATTGTCATAATAAAAACTTAGGTTGTTCCTTATACCAATGTTCTAATTGTAGTGATATTGTCTTTATAGGACATACTTGTAAATCCCGCCTTTGTACTTCTTGTGGCTATAAATACAAAAATGAAAGAGTTGAAAATATCTTAGAAACTGCTTATTCTTGCAATTATAGACAAATTGTTTTTACTATTCCTAAAGAATTAAGGAATATATTCTATTATCCTTATGAAGAAAGAATTGATATTTTATTTGAGGCTGTTAGAGATACTATTTACTCTATTCTTAATTTATCCTATAAGAAAAATAAATTTGGTAAAACTAAAGAATATAAAAGTAGAACTAAATGGACTCCTGGTTTCTTTGCTTTTCTTCATACTTTTGGTAGAGACTTAAAGTGGAATCCTCATATTCATGTTTTAATCGCCGAACTTAAAATATCTGGTGATAAAATATGTAAATGGAATTATTTTGATTATGATGCTTTATCTAAAAGATTTCAAAAAATGTTACTTGACTTACTCAGTAAAAGATTAGATAAAAATATTTTTTCTAATGACTTTAAAAAAGAACTTTTCTTAAATCATAAAAATGGTTTTTATGTTTATGCTGAACCTAAAAAATTTAAGTCTTTAAAAGATGGCGTTGAATATGTCACTAGATATTATAGTAGACCTGCCATTAGTGAAAATAGAATTATTAATTATGATGGTGAAAATGTTACTTTTTGTTATAATGCTCATGAAGATGAATCTTATCATGAAGTTACTATTTCTGCTCTAGAATTTATCAAACTTTTAATTAGACATCTTGTTCCTTATGGGTTTAAAACTATTAGGTATTATGGTTTTTACAGAAAGAAACCTAGTTGTTTTGATAAGATTAATAAACTTATTAATAAAGAAAAGTATACAATTAGAAAAACTCTTCTTAAACATAGACTTTCTATTATGAATGCTTTTAATAGAGATCCTTACACTTGTCCTAGATGTGGAAATATGTTAAATTATCTTTTAGAAATGACTGGAGGTTAATTATGTTTGATTTTGATAATTTTCCTATTAAACTTAGTGGAAAAACAGTTAATTACATCTGTCCAAAATGTAAATATAAATTTGAGGCTCCTATTGAAGCCGTTTTAGAGTTTGAACAGGAGGATGAATGGAATGGTTTACCTATTTCTACTCCTCCATATACTATCTGTGGAAAGTGTAACTTCGATAAATGTGTTCCTTTAGACTACCATTCTAAAAGAGGATATCATCATGTTTATAAAGAAGATTAATTTTATTTTAGATTTATTCATGATACGAGATTATTATCTCGGTTTTTGTGGTTATGTAAACTTAAATTAGAACTTTTATTTGTAATAGAATTTTAAGTATGAATTTCCTCACCCTGTATTTAGGGTGAGTTTCTACAATACTCTAAGTAGTTTAGATAAAACAATTACGACTATTTAATCAATAACTTACTATATTAATTTTCAATTTTCCAAGTCATAAACACCTAGATTTTGATTTTTCGAACAGTGAAAAAAATCAAAATCGGGGCTTCGCCCCACTAAGGTTATTACATTTTTATTTTTTAACTGCAAAGAATAATATAAATAAAAGTACCATTTAAAATAAAAAGAGCCGATTGGAGGGTGTGGGGGGAAAATCGGTTCTTTTATTTTTATATTGCCTAATCTTTTATGTTTAATATTGTCATAACCTTTTAACATATATCTATTTCCTATCTTCAAAATAATCAACTACTTAAAAAAATAATTTACATAAATAATATTTTTAAAAATACTTTTTTTCCTTTTTGAATAATAATATAGTTATCAGTTAAATCATATTCTCGAAATAAAAAAGAGCATGTCATCTAAAATGACGAATTGCTCCTAGTACAACATTGATGACTTTTTCATCAACAAATTTCTACTTGATTAAATTATTTTTTTATCAAATTTTCTAGAAAGTTTTTTCTATATTTTTGTTCATATATTTTAGTTCTTTTTGAATCGCTCTTTTTGGCATATCAGAATATGGTTTAAGTTCTTCTTCGTCACGGTCATAACCATAAACGCCTAGACTATCAGCCATTTCATATATTAATTCTTCATGTGAAGAATGTATATCATCATTTTTAGACATAACATCTAAAATATCACATACTACTTGTTCTTTAGGTAACCCTAACATTCCATAGTGTTCATTATTAAAGTCACTTAAATTCCAGTAACTTCTATCACTAATATCTTTACTTTGATATAGTTTTCTTTCATGGAAAAATATAGTTGCAATAGTTGCAATATGTTTAGTACCAGCATCTTCCTTATTTAATCCTGCCCATTCTAAATCATCTAAGAATCTTTTTCTAATACTTGGTTGTTGTGTATGATATAAATACTCTTTTGCTTCTCTGTAATCATATCTTGAAAAAAGCACTTCTTTAGGATATTTTTCTTCCATATATTGTACCCAAGATTTAATTTTGTTATACTCTTCTACTTTTTTATAAGTTTCTTTGCATGAAGCACCAACTACTTCTTTTCTAAGTTCTGCAAATTGTTCTCTATCATAAATCATAATTATAATTCCCCCTTCATTAAATGTGGTCATATTATATCATTTTTTTATTGGTTTGTCAAATTTTTGAATTTTTGAATTTTTGTTACAGATTTGACTTTTTTACATATAATGTTATATAATATAGTCAGTTAATTAAAAAGCGATTCATTCAAAGTAATTATTTTATAATAATTTAAAGAGAGCTTATGGTTGGTGGAAATAAGTAAAATAAAATAGTGAATTACAAATGATGATTTTAAATCGGATAGTATCCGTTATCAATAAGAGGTAATATACTATTATTACAAATAAAGGTGGTACCACGAGCAATTCGTCCTTTTGGATGACTTGCTCTTTTTTATTTCGAGGAGGTGGTTTGTATGGATAGTGACTATTACTATTATTGCTTTGATAATTGTAATTTAATTAACTATATAAACTATTTTGGAGGAATGAAAAATTATGGAAAAAAAATTATTTGATATTCTTAAAGAAAGAGGATATGTTAAAGATTTAACACATGAAAAAGAAATTATTGATTTAATTAATGGTGAGCCTATGACTTTTATTTGGGAATTGACCCTACTGCTGATAGTCTTCATATAGGACATTTCTTTGCATTAACTATGTTTAGATGGCTACAAGATTTTGGACATCATGGAATTATATTAATTGGTGGTGCTACTGCTTTAATTGGAGACCCTACTGGTAAGAGTGATATGAGAAAAATGCTTTCTAAAGAAGAAGTAGAACATAACAAGACAGAAGTAAAAGAATTAGTTAAAAGATTTGTAAGAACAGATGGAGATAATCCTGCTATTATTGTTGATAATGCAGACTGGATTTGCGATAAAACATATGTGGATTTTATGAGAGATATTGGAGTGCATTTCAATGTTAATAATATGTTAGCGGCAGAATGTTATAAGAAAAGGTTGGAAAATGGAGGACTTACATTTTTAGAAATGGGTTATATGTTAATGCAAGCATTTGATTTTGTTCACTTAAACAAAGAGTTTGGATGTAAACTTCAAATTGGAGGGTCCGACCAGTGGGGAAATATTTTAGCAGGAGTTGACCTTTCTCGCAAAATTGGTTTTAGTGAGGGAAAGAAAATAGACCCATTATTTGGCTGGACGTGTCCCTTATTAATAAAGGCAGATGGAGAAAAGATGGGAAAAACGGCTTCAGGTACATTATGGGTTTCTAGAGAAAAAACAACACCTTTTGATTTTTACCAAGCATGGATGAATTCATTTGATGAAGACGTTGAAAGAAGTTTATCTTTCTTTACTAGAATGGAAATATCTGATATTAAAGAATTATGTCATAAAGATATTAGGGAAGCAAAAAAATTATTAGCCTTTGAAGTTACAAAGTTAGTTCACGGTGAAAAAGAAGCGATTAATGCTCGAAAAACAGCAGAAGAGTTATTTGGCAATAAAGGAATTTCAGATAATATGCCTACAATTACCATTTCTAAAGATTTATTAGATTTAAATATTATTGATTTACTGGCTAAAACTAATTTAGTATCTTCTAAATCGGAGGCAAAAAGACTAATAGAACAAAATGGTGTATCTTTAAATCAAGAAAAAATAAAATCTATTGAAAAAGTCATTACTAAAGATGATTTAACTGATAACTATATTATTATTCAAAAAGGAAAAAAAGTATTTTTAAAAATATTATTTATGTAAATTATTTTTTTAAGTAGTTGATTATTTTGAAGATAGGAAATAGATATATGTTAAAAGGTTATGACAATATTAAACATAAAAGATTAGGCAATATAAAAATAAAAGAACCGATTTTCCCCCCACACCCTCCAATCGGCTCTTTTTATTTTAAATGGTACTTTTATTTATATTATTCTTTGCAGTTAAAAAATAAAAATGTAATAACCTTAGTGGGGCGAAGCCCCGATTTTGATTTTTTTCACTGTTCGAAAAATCAAAATCTAGGTGTTTATGACTTGGAAAATTGAAAATTAATATAGTAAGTTATTGATTAAATAGTCGTAATTGTTTTATCTAAACTACTTAGAGTATTGTAGAAACTATTATATTAAAAAGAAAGACACTCCTAAAATGGAATGTCCTTACTGTGGTTCTACTATGGAACAGCTTAAAATTTAAAGTTTTGCTTTATTCTTTTTTGTCGTGATACTAAATTATATCAGTACCACTTTTGTTTTGTCTGCTTTTAAACGCAATTTCCTTATATATAAAAAAGCTTCCAGAAAATCTGAAAACCTTATATTTTAATGGAGGGCCTAGTCGGATTTGAACCAACGATCAGGGAGTTGCAGTCCCATGCCTTACCACTTGGCTATAGACCCATTTCACTCAACCACACGTATTATTCTACACTAAGAGCCTTTCTTTGTCAATCAAGGAAAAGAAAACTTTTACTATAAACTATGCCTCAAATTTCCTTTTATTACAAAAAAGGATAGCTTTTTTCCCTACCCTTCCATATTACGAATCCGTTCTACATCAAGCATATCTTCTTTCGCTTCTGCCATATAACTAGAAATTTTTTTCTCAATCTCGGTCAAAGCTCTTTTATCAATATTGCTTAACACAACAAACTCTTTTACCATATCAATTTCAATTCTACCCCAAATAATACCACTTTTTACTTTTAAATCATTAAACATATCTGATGTAATACTATCAAAGAAGTAACCAATCACAACCCGATCCCGACCGATTACCAACCTCTTATCCGTAAGAGCAATAACAGCAGTCCCAAAGATATCAAAAGAGCTGTGATTTTTCTGAGCATAAAAAGCATATTCTATCTCTTCATCATCATATAAATGTTCTAATACCACGCGACTATTTTTCGCAAGTCTCCAACCAATTGTCAGAGGATATTTCGTTCGAAACTCCTGTAAAAAATATTCCAAGCGCTCCTTATTATTCATATTCTCTAATTCCATATATATCTCCTATTCACTTATCAAGCCATTATCTTTAAAGAAAGAAACCATATTATCTTCTGTTGTCAAACCACTTCTAAGATCAACTACTTCCCCATTCTGAACAATTAAAGTTACCGGAGTTCCCCACTGTCCACTAAAATAATCATCCGAATTTATCAATCGATCAAGTCCATCAGAATCCAAATTATCAATATTTAGATAATGAATATCTACATCATAATTCGCTTGAATATCCTCCATAATTGGTTTTTGTTGTTGACAATAAGTACATCCTGGTCTACCTACATAGATAATTTCTTTTTCTGATCCATTTAAGTAAGAAAGATATTCATCAATGCCAATTTCTGCAAGTTCCTCAGGTTCACTCTCTTCACTACTTGGTACCTCACAATTTTTTAATTCAGAAGCAAAATAACTTCCTCCAAATACAACAATTAAAGCTAACACAATAATAGCAATGGTTTTTATATTCTCGATTTTTCTTTTTTCCATAATTAACCTCCGTGACCTTATTATAACATAAAAGAAAGAAATTGCGTAGATCTTAGTCACTTTTTTCTTATTTTGTCGAAGAAAAATAAAGTTGTCGAACAAATTGTGGAAAAAAAAAAAAGAAAAATCATAGATTA
>CALVTC010000070.1 GCA_944359885.1 uncultured Bacilli bacterium
TGGGCTTATTTGTCGTGTCTAACTAAAAAAATAAATCGACACTAAAAGATGTTTAAGTTGAAATTTAAACAAAAAATAAAGCCAAACACCTTATTATGCTTGACTTTACGTAGAAAAAAATCTCGCCTACTTAACTAGACGAGATTCCTAAAATTATATCAGTAGCTCTGCTTGGCAAGATCCTCTAACTGTTCAATGCAATATTGCAAAATTGCATTGCCAATATCCGATTTGCTCCACCTCTCAATATCACTATCAAGAAACAGAGCTTTATGCTCTTGCTCAGCTAACTTATTGATCAAATTAGTATACACTAAGCTGTTATTACAAATCGAAATTCTCTTTTGATTCATCCTTTCTCTTACTTCACGATATTTCTTGTTGTCTTTGTCTTCTTCTGATGCCTGGCCATCAAGTCTGCAGGCTATAATACCGTAATCCGCAAAATCATTTTGGCAGTTTTTAACAGTAGCTTTGATATATTCGTTACCATTTTCTAAATAGTAATTCAGCGTATCCCTATTGAACTTAACGTCTTGAGTTGAAGTCATTGCGTTCTTCAGTCTATCTACTGTATGTTCAACATAATCTTCGACCACTTTATTGATATCACTTGGATTCTCTGTCCATCCAGCCCAAGATATGTACTGACCACTAGTCAAAATAGCTTTTTGCTTATCAGGATAATCTTTCAGATGAAACATAATTTCATTCGCTTGCATGAAGTTATCTAAATCTTGTTGCGTTATTTTAGTTGTCATATGAGCATCCTTAGCATTTTAACAGCGAATAATTTACTTTTTATCACTTAGTTGTTTTTCATCATCTTCGGATGTTTCATTTACCTCTAATGTTTTCTTATCATTTTTATATGTATATGGGTTTCCTTTACTATCAACTCTTAAAGTTAATGCTTTTGGCTCACCTTTCTCTTTAGCTGGTTGTTGTCCCCAATATTCAACTTTAGTATCTACATCATAAAATAGATTTTCTGTTTTAGGCACAGGTAAAAGTTTATTTCCTAGTTGTTGCGATGAAGTAGGAGAATTTTCAGATCCATTATTAGATTCATCTCCAGATCCACCTTCAGTTTTCTTTTTAAAATATACCGGCATTCCAAAAAATTCGCCAAAGTCATCAATAAAAACTAACCATTTCTTATTTTTCTTGGTTTTTTCATCCAAATGTTCTTTAACATACTCACTATTAACTTCGACAGGTAGCTCTACACTAAATCTTGAATCATAACTGTAACGCTTTTTTATACGTAATTGCTTATATAGGCGCTCCATATCTGATTTACTTGGTGCTCCTTTTGATCTTGGGCTATAAATTTTACTTAAATAATCCCCTTGCCTTCTTGCAACTTTTCTTTCATCTTTCCCATCATTACAAAATCCTACAAAGACTAACTTAGATATCTTCTTATTACATCTAGCTTTTACATTGATTATCTTTATATCAGAATCCATAATTGGAATACTTCTTTTGTCAAATGATACTTTTTTCTGAGGTAAAATAGAAAACTCCCATACTAGTTGTTTGGAGTTAATATAGTTTATGATGGTTAAAAGTATAGTATCTAATGTAAAAAATCCTACCCATAAAGTTGCTATTTCATTAGATGCAATTAAACCAAATTCAGACATAAGTTTTAAAAGAAACCCTAGCCCTATGAAATTAATTATTCCTGCACCCAAATAAAGTAAAAATGCTTGATTTATTGTTCTGATAGCCATTGTTATTATCAACCCCCAAATAACAACAATAGCAATCACCAATAGTCCAAAATAAATCCTGTACATATTTTGGTGCAGTGAGGTTTTGATTACTTCTTTTCCAAATTTTTCATAACAGGCAAATAGTATTACAGGTAAGCAAACTAATAATATAGTTGCAAGTCCTATGATATTATCAATATATTCATTCGTTTTATTAAATTTATACATACTTACACTCTCCATTGATAACATATCTGACAAAAAAATTGTTATTTAGGATTTTATTTTCTGCGCTAATAACCATTAATTTTCTCTTGTTATTAGTATTTTTAGGGTAATATTTGCCCAAAACTTAAATCAATTTCTTCCTTCTCTTTTATCGATTTTTTTAGACCCTTTTTTTGCTCTTCTGATATTTCATGAGAATTATCAATTTCTTCTATGTATTTATCTATCATTTTCCGCCTTAGCAAAAAACTAATTAGATCCCCACTGTCTTCTAAGCTTGATAAATTATTATTTTTTTCAATTATTAAGCATTTCAGTATATAATTTATCTCCAATTCATAATTCTTTTGCTTAAAGATTTCAACAAAATAATCCGGCCACCATGTGAAAATTCCTCTTGCTAGTAAAACAAATTTTGAATTTTCCAACTTTCCTTTATTATTCACTTGTTCCAGATTACTTACTACTTGCTCAATAAAACTAATTTGATTTTCAACTTTGGCATTTGTCTTTTTCGCTAACATACAGACCTCTTTGAGAATCTGATATGCTTTTTCTTCTTCACCAATCTTTATACAGTTTGTTAATAAACTGGAAGAATATGCATATTTAAAATTGGCATTAGAATTACTCAAAAACTTTATTATTTTTAAACTATCTTTATCATCTTCAATTGGAGAGTTAATTTCTACTAAACGTTGCTCTATCACATTACGAATAAAATTAATTTGACTTAGGTCTGACAATTCATCGTATTGAGTAGGTGAAATGTATTCATAAAAATCTTTTTCAATTAAATTATTTAATAATAAGTACCTTAATATATTAGTATTTTTTATAAAGCGTAATGCTTTTTTATCTTGTTCCTCTAAATCGATTTCATTTTCTATAGAGTCATAATTATCAAAAATCAAAGCTAACAAATTAGAAATGCTATCTTTATCCTGATATTTTTTCAAACTATCAGGATTAGGAAATACATTGTCTACATTGTCTGCGTTATTCATCCTACTAATTTGACCATCAATCGCTCTAGCTATGTTATCTTTTCTTTTTAAAAAATGTCCTAAATTAGACTTTCCTTTTGTGAGATTATCAAAGTCACGTGAATAAACATTTTTATATACCATAGCCGCAAATAATTTATCCATTTGTTCATTACTTACTTCATTCAAGGATTTTACATGTATTAATGTTTCTAAATACGTATTCATATCTGCTACAATACAAATTATTTCCCTTTTATCCCTGATAAAAAGACTAATATCTGATATTACTTTATCTGATATTTCACCTATTACTGTTGTATCATCGTTCTTTTTATCATATTTTTTAATTTCTTCTTTAAATATCTTCTTTGAACTATTCAAATTATTAAAAGGAACCATAGAAATAATATAATCAAAAAACTTTGCTTTATCTTTCGCGGCTTTATTTTCATCGATCAATGAGGTCTTTTCATCCAAGTCAACTTCATTTCTTTGAAAAATCGCATCGCTCAAAGTATATATAAATCTTACTCTTTCATTTTTTTCTATCCATTGTGAATCATTAATACTTTTATTTAATGCTCTCAGTCTTTGGAATATTTCTATATTTTGGAACCGATCCATATCCTCAAATATAACCACTCGAATCTTAGACTGTTTAAAATAATATTTTATTTCGTCATCATATAAAACAAATAAGTTATTATTTTCTTCTGATGCACTATCTTTTACACCAGTACCTAACTCTACAATTCCAAAGTTTGCTTTAGCATTCCAAGATAGCTTATAACCTATATGGACCAAATGATATATTACAAACCATAATAAAATTGAGCCTACAAATAATAGCAATCCTTTTCTAAACCATTCACTTTTCCAAAAAGTATTCCAATATGATGTTAAAGAAAAGAGCACTCCAGAAATAATCAATAATAATGCCCATATACTCAACACGATCCAATTGCTATATGGATAAATTCTTGCTATATGCGAATCAGGATATTTGTGTGGATTTTCTGATAGTAGTAACTGATTAATAACATTTTTTTCCAGATCATATTCTAGATTACTTGCGTCTGCGCTATCATCCATAAAATTAGATATTGTAATAAATTTAGTTTTAAAAGTATGATTTTCTTTAAAGAAGCTTTTCAAAAAACTTGTTTTTCCAGTATCATACGATGAAGTTACCGCAATGTTAAAAATACGACTATCAGTTAATGCTGCCTTTAAATTTGACCACTGTGGCTCACATTCATCTTGTTTTTCATCATCGTAAGGATACAATGCTCCTTTTGTTCTTTCGATATTATCTTTTTTATCAAGCATATACTACTTTTCCTATCCTTAAACATTGACCATACATGCACAGAGACATAGTTACTAATATGAATTTCATTACTTGATACGCTTGAAGTACTTATTAAAGTTGATCATGCTGATGCGGCTTGCCGTGCTGTCGATCATATCTTTACCGTAAACTTTTTGCACGTTATAATTAGCACGCCAGTTGGATGTGTCATCGTTAATGTGAAGCTTAGTTCCCTTATCAATATTGTAAGTAACTTGAGCATATTGATGATCCTTGTCACCAAAACCGTTGGCTGTACCATCATCGGCATAATCATACATATTTGTATCTTTAATACACTTATAAACAGCATTTGACGGCATCTGACCAATAATTGCAAATTCAGGATGTGCAAAAATATTTTCATGGTAAAACTTATAAGCTGTTAATTCTGTCCAAAAACCATTAATCTTCTTATAGCCCAATACATATTCGTTGCTATTAGTAGGATCTTTAGGGTTAATTTCATAATCACCATTAATTATTTTACCGTTGGGAGTTAAATTTGCGCATAAGAAAAAGTTATTATGATGGACTAAATCTATATCTTGCTCATCAAAACGGCTTCTTAATTTATTAAACTGAGAAAATTTAGTAGAGCAACTATTATAATAATCTCTAACTAATTTAGTCATTTTGTATCCTCTTACTTTAACAGGATGCTTATAACTGTCTAATTTTCCTGCCTTGCGTTCTTCAGTTCGTGAAAGTTTTTTATAATTGTAATGTGCATTTTGTGCTTTAATTTCACTTGGTGTAAACAGTGGAACATCTGAAATAGGTCCAGATAAATGAAAACCATAAGGCGTATCAAAGTCTGAATCGTGTACGCTATGTTGTTTATTAGTTTGATCGCTTGAATCATTTAAGCCTTTATTTAAACCATAACCAACATCTAATCCCCAATCATCTGCATGAACAGTATTGGCCTTCATTCCTACACCAAAAAAGCCTGATAACAACAATACCAGACTTAACTTAGTCATTAATTTATTTGTCTTCATAGTAAAAATCCTCTCTAAATAATTTCTTATATTTTATTTTTTACAAAGCTGCCAAGGTGAAGTCGAGGGAGTTCTATCCATCTATATATATATTGTTTTGACTGAATTTATCATAATTAGAAAGACTGATTAAGTTTACTCTTATGCCAAATTACATGGGAAGCGTTATTTAAAGATAAAATATTGGCATTATTTTTTGGCCCTCTGAAAAACGCAACTTCTTTTTCTTAAAATAATGTGGTTTAGGCTCATTTGTTTAATCTATGTCTAACTTATTTTTTGTTTCTTGATAACAGAATATCCGGATACATTAATAGAAAGGCATAATCTACCTCGCACCAAAAGGAAAAACCGCAAAAGTGGACGGGGATGCAAAAATGGTAGAAACGATCTTGAGAAAAATGTTCAGCTATAAAGATCCAGAGGAGTTCAAGGAAAATGCAGAATACGTAAAGCCG
>CALVTC010000071.1 GCA_944359885.1 uncultured Bacilli bacterium
TTTTTTAAAAAAACTGCCATTTACTCTTACAAATATGCTTTTAGAACAGAATCTGAAATTTAACTTTTCATTTCACTCTTGATTTACTATCTATTTGGATATGCTTCATCATTTCTTATTGATACTGTTGATTTAGTTCTTTTATCTTATCGTATAATTGCTGAGCTTGTTCTATTTCTCCTTCGTTGTAATAAATATTGGCCTTTACTGTTAAATCTTCTATCTGTCTTTCTATGTCATCTGGTAATTGTTTTGGACCCATTGATTTTAAGTTTGGTTTTTCTACTTTATTAAATGATTTCTTGAAAATCCCATTATCTGCTAATACTTGTTCTTGATATTTTCTAGATTTTCTTAAGTTTGTTAGTTGATTTGGTCTTACCATAATTGCTTTTGACATACTTTTTGTCATCTTTTGAAATTTTTTAGGTGGAAGTGCTTCTTCTTGAGAAGTATTATTTATTTCATTTTCTAATCTGCTTTCCTCTTCTTTTTGTTCTTCTACCTTTAAAGATGGTTCTGATATTGCTATTTGATTTATTTTTGCTTCCTTTATCATTGGTTCCGATTCTATCTTTTGTTCTACTCTTTCGTTTTTACTTTCTATTAATCTATCTAATTTTTCTAGTTGCTCTTCTAATGAATCTGTTAATTCTATAACTTTATTACTAATTTCTGTTAAGCTTTGAGATAATTCTGTTTGATTTTTATCATTTTTTTCTATTTTATTTTTCTTCTTGGAAATCCCTGTTACGATATCATAAGCGGTTGCTTTTACTTGCATAGCTGCTAGGCGATATTCGCTATTTTCAAATTCATAAATATCATCCACTAGATATCACCCCTAACTTGTCTGTTGTTGCGCATTAGCAATTGATTTTAATAAGTGTTGAACATCTAACCATTCAATGTCATCTGTAATCTCTTCTAACTTAAATATATCTTTATCGGGTATAATTTTTGCAATATAGATTACTTGATTTCCTGTTTCTTCTTGAATTTCTTCTTTACTATAGACTACATATTGTCTTTTATTATCTTCAGAATTCAAATATGTTACCACTTCTATTTCTGATGATAAACCATCAATATCTATTAATTCTGCCATTTCCTTTTTATCCATAGCGCAACCTCTCTATTCTATTTTTATTATACACGAGTTTTTTAGGGAAGTAAATATTTTATAATAATATTATGAGTGATAAAATTTTATCTTTTACATTTTAAATACTATAAGTTTCTTTCGAAGAGATAATCTTTTTTCATATAAACTGCTTAATTCTTTTCTTATTTTTACTAACTCTTTTAAGAAGATATCTAGTTCTTCTTTGGTAGTTAGATAGGAAATACTAATTCTTATACTATGGCGTGCTAAATCTATATTATCTGTTAATGCTAATACGGCATCGGAGGTGTCATTAGTAGAGCATGCTGTTTTTGTTGAAATATAGATTTCTTTTTCTTCTAATGCATGTAACATAGTTTCTGGTTTTATCTGGTCTATACTAATATTTAAGATATTTGGTATTGCATCTTTTGGACTATTGATAGTAAAGTTGTTTTTTTCTAATTGTTCTCTTAAGTAGTTATTTTGTTCTTTTACTTTTTGCTGTTTTTTATCTAGATCTTGATAGGCAAGACGAAGTGCTTTAGCAGTTGACACAATCAGAGCAGTAGCTGGTGTCCCACTTCTATCTGGTGTAGTTGATTTTCCACCATGAATTAATGGTTCTATTGCTATGTTTTCTTTTTTTACTAAAACACCTATACCTTTCATTCCATAGAATTTTTGAGCAGAGAAACTAGCAAGATCAATATTTGTAAAATCAATTTTTTCTTTTCCTATACTTTGGGTAATATCGGTATGAAAAAATGCTTTAGGGTATTTTTTTACTATTTTTCCTATTTCATTAATTGGTTGAATAATCCCTAATTCACTACTAATGCTTGCGATTGTTACTAGTATAGTATCTGGTCTCATTTTATTTTCTAAATCTTCTAGATCCACTTTTCCATCATTTTTAATTTTTACATACTCTACTTCAAATCCCTGTTTTGTTAGATAATTTAATGGTTCTAATACGGATGAATGTTCTAGTTTAGTTGTAATAATATGTTTTCCTCTTGTTTGGTATTTTAGACAAATTCCTTTAATCGCTGTATTATTTGCTTCACTTGCTCCACTGGTATAGATTACTTCACTTGGTTTTATTCCTAAAATATTAGCAATCTGTTTGGTTGCTGCATCAATCAAAGATTTTGCCTCTACCCCTAATTTATGTAAAGAATTGGGATTTCCAATTATTTTTTTTGTTGTTTCTACATAACTTTTTAATACTTCTTCATTTACTGGTGTTGTTGCACTATAGTCTAAATAGATCATGTTATTCCCTCTTTCTTCTCTTTATTTTACCATGATTTTTCTTTTAAATATAGAAAAAATGCTTTTAGAAAGCATTCTCTTATTTATCCTTATCTTTTTCTTCTATAGCATCACCACTAATATTATATAGTTCATAATTTAGTTGAGCCATTGCTAGTTCTATTGTCATTAATTTTTCACTTTTATCTAATTTTTCATTAGCTAATAGATTATCTACAATCTCTTTTGCACCATTTAAAATAGCTTCTTTATTTTCTAAAACATTTATTTTATCTAACATATAATTCATTCTCGTAACCTCCTATTCTAACCAGTATACTTTTTTACAATATCATATAATCGTTGCATTTTGGTATCTAGTATTTTTATTTCATCTGAACAAGATAATAATTCTCGTTCTAAGTATACAGGGATTTCTTTTGGTAGTTTATATTGTAATTTATGATCAAGAGATGCCCAGAAATCCATTGCGACTGTTCTTACTTGTACTTCTGCTTCTACATATTCCAGTTTTTCTTCTAAATAAATTGGAACTAAAATATTCAGATGATAACTGATATAACCAGAATCTTTAGGATTCGTTATATAATCGTTTTCTTCTCTTAATTTGAAATAATTTGAGTTTTTAATTAAGTTTACAATATCATATACATCAGATAAAAAAGAACAAACAATTCTAAATCCTACGATATCATGGATATGTTTTTCTACATTTTCTACTGTTTTAGCATACCCTTTACTTTCCAACTTTTTTAAAATACTACTTTCTGTTTTTAATCTAGATTTTATATGTTCTACACAATTTTTTCCAGTTTTATGTTCATGTTCTTTTAATAAAATCTGTAATTGTGCTTCTAATATTGTTTTAGCAAATTTGTACTTCAATAGCATTTCTTCCCAAGACTTGGGATTTTCTTGATTCATTTTTCCTCCTATGGTACTTCAAAAAAAGGGCCTTTTACAGCCCTTTATAATCACACGGATCTTATTTATTCGTATTCTGATAGTAATCTCTTTCAGCAATACTCATACTTACTTGATCTAGCTCTTCTATTTCTAAATCATCTAAGTCGGGTATGATCATCTCTATTTGTTGTAATATTTGTTTAGCTGTTTGACAATTATCGTAAGTAATATGATATTTTTTTAGTACTGCTATTTCGTATGTCGTTAAAAAGATGTTGTTCTTTGTTGAATGGAGTTTGTTTTTTTCAAAGTCAATGTTTCCTAGTAATTCTTCTATGTTGTATTCTTTCATTAATTACAAGTATATCCATTATTTTTCATATGAGTCATAAACTCCCCTTCTGTATACTTATCGTTTATAGATAATGTAACGACATCCTCCGCCTTGGTATTGGCATTAATTTTTATTTGTAGGTCATTGGCATTTTCAAATTCTATGTTATTTAATATAATTGTTTCATCATCATCTACTGTAACATGAGCGATAATCTTATCAGATGATTTTGTTATCTCTACCGTGCTTTTTGGAAGATAATCATAAGATGTCTTTAAAACATACTCTATTGAATTTAGAGTTGATTCTTTTTCTAGATATTTTTCATCAAAAGTTAATGTTTTTGTTAAATCCATTTTTTCAATACTATTAGTATCTAGTGTTACTCTAATATTTTCATCAATTGTAATACCTAAATTATTTGTTGTTTGTTTACTACAAACTACGTAAGGCTGTTTTATCGTTGCGAAAAGATAGATGATAATTATGATTAATATTATAGTTATTATAATAGGAAAAACTCTTCCTTTTTTTAAGGTCATACCAATCACCTCTTATAAGCATATCTTAACCTATATCTATTCTTTCGTCAAGGCCTCTACCACTCCTATCATCCTTTTTTATTCCCAATTTTTAGACAAAATAAAAGCTCCTGCGGAGCTTTATATTATTTAATTTCAATTACTTTTTTAGAATCTACTTGTTCTTTTTTAGGAACAGTAATCTTTAACATTCCATTTTCAAAAGAGGCATTAATATTATCTTCGTCTAAATCACCTAGGTAAAAGCTTCTTTCATATTTACCATATGTTCTTTCACGGCGAATATAATTTTTCTCTTTATCATCATCATTTACTTCTTCTTTTTTCTCAGCTTTAATTGTTAGATATCCATCTTTTGTTTCTACAGAGATTTCATCCTTTTTTAATCCTGGAATATCCATTTCTATATGATAAGTTCCATCTTTTTCATAGATGTCACACTTCATCATTTGTTCCTTTCTTGATGAAATAAAATCATCAAAAATATCATCTAAATAAAATTTTCTTGGCATTAAATCCATAAATTATCATCTTCCTTTCGTTTACAATTATGTTATACCACTTCTTTTAGCACTTGTCAATAGTGAGTGCTAATTTTTTTATTTTTTTACAAACTTAGTATTACATAATCTAATTTTTTATATCACAATACTCATGTATTAAAATGTCGAAACATATATGATAAATCTAGAAAAATAAAACCATTTACAAAAGGACGACAGTTGTTTCTTATAAAGATACCACAGTAGCAGTACCATTACTCCCTAATTTATCTTGTATCCATACCCTTGCTGTTTCATTTTTAACTATAACAGTTAAATTAGATGTATCAAAAAACATATTATCATAACTAGTAGCATTAAATACAGCATCTCGCATATCCAAAGTTTCTAAATTACTACAACCATCAAACATTGAACTCATATTAGTTACTTGACTTGTTTCAAAATTACTTAAATCTAGAGTGGTTATTGAACATCTCCAAAACATTTTTGACATATTAGCAACTTTAGAAGTATTAAAGTTATCTACTTGTATTTCCTTTAATTTACTACAATATGCAAACATACCACTCATATCTGTGACACTTGAGGTATTGAATCTTGAGATGTCTAAGTTTTCAAGTTTATTACAATAGTAAAACATATGACTCATAGTAGTAACCTTACTAGTATCAAAATAATTAGGTAAATCATATTTTGTTAAAATTAAATTTGTTAAACCAGTGCATTCATAAAACATATAAGACATATCCGTAACTTTACTTGTGTCAAAATTAGATACATCTAGACTGGTTAGACTATTACAACCAGTAAACATAGAGCCCATATGTGTTACTTGAGAAGTATCGAAATCACTTACATCTAAACTAGTTAAACTACGACATCCTGAAAACATTAATGCCATACTATCTACATTAGAGGTGTCAAAACCACTTACATCTAGACTTGTTAAATTATTACAAGCAAAAAACATACTCGACATACGCGTCACACTTGAAGTATCAAAATGAC
>CALVTC010000072.1 GCA_944359885.1 uncultured Bacilli bacterium
TAAAAGACATTATTAGACTAAATGCAACTTTAAAAATATATAAAATATAACTTGCATTTACTTCTTAAACTAATACTTAAAATAGAAAAATTTGACAAGTTATCTCATTTTATGATAAAATATGTCTACCTATGAAGGGGGAATATAAAATGAAAAAAGAAGGAAATATGATAGATTATATGAAATTACTAGGAAAAAGTTTTGAATTGGATAATATGAATAATATAGAGCAATTAGATTATTACCATAATTTATCCAAAGAAGAAAAAGAAAAAAGAATAATTCGAGCAATTGAGGATTTTAAATGGGATCAACAATTTAGACAGATAAATAATTTAGGTTTTGAATATGCAGCAACGAAAGCTGATCTTGATAAAAGTCCAAGAGTACTTTTCTATAATTCAGAATTAAAAATATTTCTTGCGTTAGAATCAGATGGTATGATGAGATATGTGAGCCCATTATTACCAGAAAGATTTATTGGAGAAGCACCAGAATATAAAAGAAATTCTTACTCTAAAATACATGTAGAAACAGATATATTAAAATTAGCAGATACCATCTATCACATGGCACAATCAGATAGAGAAGAAATAACTGAAATCGGTGTTGAAGATTTACCACTATTATCATTAAATGAAGAAAATAAGATTAGAGAAGAAATAATGGTTTCAACAATAACAAATTTTGACCAAGATAATTTTCAGTTACAAGAAGATGATGATTGTATAATTCAACAAGATGCAATTAATAAGAAAAAGCAAGAGGTATATGAAACCTTACCAGATACATTGAAAGAAATTGTAACAAAACCAGTTGTAAAAAGAAAATAAGGAAAAGCTTAATCTCAAAAAGATTAAGTTTTTTTGTCGAACGAAATATTTGTCATCTTTTGTCGAAAGACTAGAAAATAAATTATTTTTATTTTATAGTCTTATCAAGAGGTGAGCTCATGTTAGAAGTAAGTGCACAAATAAATAGAGGTATTATGTTTATTCGATTAGAAGGAAATCTAACCATTAATAACTTTTATAAAATATCAGAAGAAATTAACTATTTGTTATATAATCAAGGAATATTAGCATATGTATTTAATTTAAAAGAAGTAAAAGAAATTGATAAATGTCTATTAGGAAGTATTCAAAATAAATTAACAGAAATTTTTTTAAAATGCGGTAGTGTAGCTTTTTGTGGAGTATCAGAAAAATTAAAAAAGAAACTAGGTGAGAGAAGAGAACAATTATTTTATGTAACAGAAGAACAAGAAGTATTTCAATATATTAGTATATAAAGGAGAGACTATGGAAAACATATTGGAATATGAAAATCTAATTTATAAGATGATTCAACCATATAAAAGTTTTGACAAAGAAGACTTATATCAAGTAGCAATGATGGGATTAATGAAAGCTGCCAAAAACTATGATACTAGTGAAAACACAAAATTTTCAACTTATGCTTATTATTATATTTTAGGAGAAATTAACAACTACATATCCTCCAACAATCCAGTAAAAGTAAGTAAAGACTTACAAAGACTAAATAAAAGTCTTCAACAAGCAACAGAAGTAATGAGGCAAAGATTACAACGAGAACCAACTATGAATGAATTATCGGCATTTTTAGAAGTACCTATAGAGAAGATAGAAGAAGCATATCTTGCGACAAGACAAGTAGAAAGTCTAGACTATGCATATGAAGAAGAAAAAGAAGACTTATATAATATCTTTGGTCAAGAAGACCTAGCAATGAGTGGAGAGTTTTTAGACCTAAAAAATGCAATTGGATCATTGCCTATAGAAGAACAAAAACTAATAATTGCTCGTTACTATGACGGTTTAACCCAGCAAGAGACTAGCAAAACGCTAGGTATGAGTCAAGTACAAGTTTCAAGAAAAGAAAGTAAAATTCTACAAAAGTTAAAGACAACGTTATAAATAATTTGTTGTCTTTTTTCTATGAAGAAGTATTAATATAAAAAATAGTATCAAAAATGAATAAAAAAATAACGTCATTGAATGATTTTACTATACTTAAGTGTTTTATTCAATTTGTTTTGATATTTATCTAAATTTTTGATATTATAAACTTAAGAGCATTCCTGAGTGAGTGTGTGAAAAAATGAGGAGGTGTTGGAGTAACCAAGTAGGTGGGGATTGGTAAAAAAAATTCTATATGAAAGAAATGTTTCATATAATAAAAAGAAGGAGTGTAAAAGATGTATTGTAGTGAATGCGGTGCTAAAAACAAAAAGACTGCTGAATTTTGCGAAGAGTGCGGTGCAAAATTAGAACCAGTAGAAGAAGAGAAGACTACAAAAAAAGTAGCACCAAAGAAAAAGACAGCAACTAAAAAATTATCAAAGAAACAAAAAATTCTTATTGTTGCTATAGTTGCTATCGTAGTAGTTTTATTTATTGCTTTTCAAGTATTAAAAACAGCTACATCACCAAAAAAGATAGTAGAAGATTATATCGAAGCAATTAATACAAAGGATTATGCAAAATTATATGATTATGCTAACTATTCTGGAGATACAACATTTATTAGTGAAAAAGTATATACAGAAGCAGTTAAAAACAAATTAGAAGATTCATCTACTATTAGTAATTTTACGATAGGAAAAGTAGCTTATGAAAATGGCGGATTAACAGCTGTCGTTACAGTAAATTCAAATGTAAAATTGGGAAGTTCAACAACTGGAGCAACATTCGAAGTAAAGTTAACTAAAGCAAGAGAAAAACAATATCTATTTTTCCCAAAATGGACTATTAGTGAAGAAGAATTACTAGAATTAAATACAGTAGAAGACTTTAATCTAACGGTTCCAAAAGATACAGAAATAACTTTTGGAGGTGTAAAGGTAACAGATAAATATCTAAATAATGATGAAAAAGATGATTATACTGTAACTTACACACTACCACAAGTTCTAACAACATCAACAAATATAGATTATAAATTACCAGGTGGACTAGAAGTAGAGCAAGTTGTAAATCCATCTAGTTATAATACTGGATATAGTTTAAACCTATCAACATCAGATATTTCAGAAGAAGATCAAAAGAAATTAACAGATAAAATTACAGAGACTACAAATGCAATGATGAAAGGAATCGTTGAAAACAAAACATTTAATGATATAAAATCAAACTTTGCAAATGATACAGATTCTGAATACTATAAAGAATTAGAAGACGAATATGCAGACTATAGAGATGATGTTCAAGGTGATAACTATGTAAGTTTATCAAACTTTGATGTAGACGAAGTTGAAATTTCATCAATTGGTTTTACAAGAAATTATGAACTAAGTGTTTTTGTTAGACTATCTTATAGTTGGACAGAAACAGATAAAGACAGTGGTGAAACGACTGAAGAAGATGATTATAGTTACCACACATTCTATTTAGTTCCAGAAGATGATGAATATAAAATAGTAGGAATATCTTCATTCCCAGCAACCATATCTTGGTACTGGTAAAAAGAAAGGAGTAAAAAATGGCAAAATTTTGTAACAAATGTGGAACACCATTAGTAGATGGTAAATGTCCAAATTGTGAAAGTGAAGTAAAAGAAGAAAAAATAAAAGATTCAGAAGATAAAAAATCAGTTTCTACGGAAGAAAACATCTTAACTGAATATTTTGAGATTTTAAAAGGTATGTTTACAAAACCTGTACAAACAATAAAAAAATATGCAACAGAGAAAAATTTAGCATTAGGAATCGGTTCTATTGTAATTTGTTCCATTCTTTTTGGAGTGTTAATTCATGTATTATTGAGCAATATCTTTAGTTCTGTTGGCCTAGATTTATCAGTAATAAGTTCAATGATAGAAATGTTAAATACTCAGCTAGCAACAACAGGAATTTCTCTACCAGTAATAGGAAGTACTGGAGTAAAAATGGCAATCATGTTTGCTTTGGCATCAGTTATTATGGCAGGTCTAATTTACTTAATGCATGTAGTTATCTTTAAAAAGAAATTAGACTTTAAAAAAATTATTACAATGATTGGAGTAATAGAAGTATCTTTCAGTGCATTTCTATTAGTTGCAACAATTGCATCATTTATCCATTATGTATTAGGTATTATTATTACTATCTTTGCAATTGGCTTCTTCCTTGTACAATTCCATCAAGGAATATTAGCGATTGCATTAACAAATAGAACACAAACAATTTATACAATTGCTTTATGTGTAGGAATTGCAATTATTGCTTTCATATTAGCATTTGTAACTGTTGCAGTATGCATCATCGTAGCTTTAATAACAGGAATATCTCAAAATTTAGACAGTCTAGTTCAAAGTAGCTGGGGATCAATGGGTTTGTAGAAAGGAGTAAAAAATGGCAAAATTTTGTAATAAATGTGGAACACCATTAGTAGATGGTAAATGTCCAAATTGTGCAGATAAAAAAGATGTACAAGAAACAGTAGAAGTACAACAGGATTTAGGTAATTCCTTATTAGATATTTTAAAAAATATCTGGAAAAAACCAATCGAGACAATAAAAAAATATACGGAAGATGGTTCAATGCCTCTAGCATTAATACTATTAGGAATTGCTATCGTTGTAGGAGGACTATATACTTATTTTTATACAAATAGTGTATATAAAGGACTTGGAAAAGATTTAAATAGCTGGTTAACAAGTATTGCAATGATGAGTGGAGAAAGTTTTGACCCTATTGTAACATCACAAACATTCCCATTCTTTGGTTTATTCTTATCTGGTGCATTAATGACCTTAGCAATGTATGGTTTCTTAATCTTATTATCTAAATTGTTTGTAGGAGTAATATTCAAAGGAAAAGGAACATTAAAAGAATATACATCTACCATTGCAGTAGCAAGTGTATTCCCAACAGTTCTATCAGCAATAGGAATTATAACAGGATTTATATCTTATAAATTAACTGCGATTATTTATTTATCTGGATTAGTAATATTTATTGTTATGACAGTACAAAGTTTCTTAGAAGTACTAAAAGCAAAAGAAAACAGATTATCTTATGCTATTCCACTAACAGTAATTCTTACTTATGTTGCAGCAATTATCGTAATCATAATTATAGCAGCAATCTTCTATACATCAAATCAACCAGTTTATTATTATTAAATAAGGAAACTAAAACAAAAACTCCAAAAAAAATGGAGTTTTTTTGTTATAAAAGGATTTCATAAAGGTGGCAACTTTATGATGTCAAATTTCGTTATTTTTCTATTCTTTTCTACACTAAATATACTATAATTTGCACTTTTTTACAATATAATAGTTAGTTTTATCTTGAGAATAACAGTAAATTTATGAGAACTCAATTTCATAATTAGTCAAAAAATTAGTCAGAAACTTTATAATCAATTAGTTCTAAAAGATGTTATTTGTATCGATTTATAGATATTTCTATAGTCATTTATTGTAGAAAAAAAACTTATTATAATTAGTCAAAATACTAGTCAAAATCAAATATCTCTTTATAACACAATATATAATCATAAAGTTGCCACCTTTATGATTATATCATGTGTATTATTAAAGGAGAAGAGCAATATGTTAAAAGGACTGAACCGTTTTATAGATAAATATAGAAAAGAAACCATTGCATCAGGTGTACTTTTTCTTGTTG
>CALVTC010000073.1 GCA_944359885.1 uncultured Bacilli bacterium
TTATATTCCAAAGCAGCAATAAGTCTTGTAAATTAAATGTTTCTTCATAAACCTGCATTTAGTCTAAAAATTCACGAGAAGCATATAGTTCAAAAAACTTATTAGTAACTTCTTTCGTAATATGCAAAGTAACTAAGCTAGCATAATCTGTATTAGAATTAGGGTGAGAAGAATTAGGAGAAGTAACCATAATACTCATAACAGGATTATTAGCAGGTGCATATCCAACAAAAGAACTCGTAATAGTATCTGTATCATTAATCTGATCGTTATTAGTATCTACTGCACTCTGTGAAGTACCAGTTTTTCCTGCAGCATCCCATTTATCATCGATATAACCACGGCCATACCCTCCGCTAGCATGCATAACTGCATAAAATCCTTCTTTAACACGTGCCATATATTCTGGTGTAGTATCAATAGTGTTTAAAACTTCTTTTTCAACTGTTAAAATAGTATCTCCTAAAGAAGCATCTTCTGTTGCTTCGTGAACCTCTTTCAATAAATGTGGCGCAAGTCTACTACCACCATTCGCAATAGTAGAAATATATTGAGAAAGCTGTAATGGAGTATAAGACTCATATTGCCCCATAACAAAATCTAATAAATTACCAGAATTGGTATCTTCTTTTGCACCATATCCTATACTTTCAGAAGGTAAATCAATACCTGTTTCAACACCAAGTCCAAACGAATGATACATATTACGATAAGTATCAAATGCTTTTTGATTAAAATTAAGCTTCATTCCGCGAAAATATTCCTGACCATTAACACGAATTGCTGCTTTAAATTGATAGACATTACTACTTTTAGCCAATGCCGTAATATCATTAATAGTACCTAAATTATTAACAGAAGAACACTTCTCTGGTGCACCAGCTACTTTAACACATTCATCAACCATATACTCACCAATCTTAACAGCTCCTGTATTATAGCCAACCAACATAGATGCTCCTTTTACAACAGAACCAGGTGTAATAGGTAACATAAAAATACTAGTTGTGTTATCTACAACCTGATCTCCTACAATTTGTTTAGATGCCATAGCCAAAATCTCTCCAGTATTTGGATCTTGAATAACAACACTAGAATGATCATAATACTCTGTATTTGGTTCACTTTTAGCTTTTAATACCTGTTCTGTCAAAATCCTCTCTACTTCTTGTTGCAGTTCAATATCAATAGTTAAAACAATATCATTACCACGTTTTCCCTCTTTAATTAATTTTAATTCATGAGAATTAACAACTTCATATTCTGCTTTTTCTCCTTTTAAATACTCTTCATACTCTTTCTCAAGATAGCTAAGACCCACTCTATCATTCAATGCATAACCAAGTGCCAAATACTCATCTTTTTCTTCTGCAGGAAGACCCTGAGTAGTTGTAGAAACTGTCCCTAAAATACTACGAAAAGTATCTCCATAAGGATAAACTCTTTCCCAATCCAAGACTGTATTAAACCCATCTAATTCACTGTTATGTTCTGCAATATAAGCATATTCGGCATCGGTTGCTTCGGTTTTAATAGTTTTCTCATCATACGTATATCCTCTATTCATTAAATAATATAAATAAGCTGCTTTTAAATCCTCATCCTGAAAAGAAGCAAGCGCCTCATCAGAAATACGTTCAATCTTCAATTCTTCTAAATCAGTTGTACTAAGTTTTCCAGTTTTAACTTTTTCTTTCTCTTTAGAAGTAACAAGCTTATCACATTTATTAGGATATTTTGCTAAATAAAACTCTCTTTTAGCACGATCAGTCAAATTCGAATAAGAAAGTTCTAAATGAGGAGCGACTTCATAAGCAAGTTTTATCATTTGACTAGTAGTAGTACCTTTATCTTTTTTATACGTAATACTTTTTACTGCCTTATTATCAACAATAATACGATAATTTCTATCATAAATTCTACCACGAGGAGCACTAGTACCCTCTACAGTCGTATAAGATAACTCTTCTAACTGCTTTTGATAATCTTTCGCATCCACCACCATCACAGTATACAACTTAATTCCTAATACGAAAAACAATAAAAGAAGAACAACTAAAAAAACCAAAAAACGTCTAGAAACAATCTGATTATAATTAATTTTCTTTTCTGGTTTATTTAAATGTAATTGCTTCAAATATCATCCCTCTTTTCTACTAATATATATTCTACCACATTTTTATAAACTTATTTCATATATTTTAATGAGGTGAATTATGTATAAAGAATTGATTAAAAACTGGATTCCTAATCTAACACCAGATATGATAAAAACTTATGGACAAAAATTAGGAATTTTTTTAACAGATCAAGAAACAATGTTATTATATCAATTCGCAATGAAGAATTATCGCGAAATTTTGGATGGAGATGAGTCAAGTTTTCAAACATTAAAAGAAAAATTAAATCCCAAATTATATAATCAATTATTAAATCTTTATCAATTAAATAAAGAAAAATATCTAAAATAATAGCAGCAATCCAAAAGGATTACTGCTTAATTTTTTTGTTTTACAATGCTTTTATTATCCAAATAACGAAAAGCCTCTTCCCATATAGCATCATAAGAGCGAATTTTTCTAGATATTTCAAAATTTGCTTCTTCATAGTTCGGATATGTTGTGACAACACGAGATCCACTTTCAGGATTCATGTATACATAGTCTCCATAAATATTGCCAGAAGAATCTATTTCTTGATTATCAAACATTGCACCAATCACTAATGTCTTACCATCAATAAATTTTCTACTAGATTGAAACTCAAATATTTTATCCCAGGATAATACTTTGTTTAACGCAGGATCATATTTCGCAACAAACCTTGCTGCTTCATAATCTTCCTTTCCATCAACAGAAGAATATCCTAACCACAATTCTGTAGTAGAAAATCCTTTAAGAATATATTTTTCTTTCATATCACCCATATCTTGCATATGAATAATACCAACATCTAATAATTCTTCATCACTATACTGACTTAATCTTTCATAAATATCAGCAATATCTTTTTCAAAAGAACAAAACTCTTGATAAAAAGTCTGATATTCATTCATGGTTCCAACCAACAATTGTTCTTTTTCAACCGGATACTGAAACTTCATAATAACCTCCCATAACAATTATAATACGGTAAAAACTACTTTTCAATATGTCCACGAATTTTTTCTAAAAGATCTGGATCAAATTTTTTATCACGAATCATTTGAATTTCATATCGATACGGCGCATATTCTCTATCTACATAGGGGGTTTCTAAAATTTTAGGGATATTTTCTAATCTTTCATTATAAATAATAGATATTAAATTATCAAATCCAATTGTTCCAAAGCCAATATTCTCATGACGATCTTTATGAGAGCCACGTGAATTCTTACTATCATTTACATGAACACAACCAATTTTTTCAATACCAATCATCTGATCAAATTGCTCTAAAAATTGATCAAAATTTCCCATATCATATCCAGCATCATTTAAGTGACACGAATCTAGACACACCCCAATATGTTCTTTGTCATCTACCAAATCGATAATACGTTTAATTTCTTCTAAAGAAGACCCAACCTCACTGCCTTTACCTGCCATGGTTTCTAATAAAACGGTAACAGGATGTGTACCTAAAATCATATTAAGACCTTTTGCTATATTAGAAATAGCAGTATCTACGCCAAGACCTACATGACTGCCAGGATGTAAAACCATATATCGAATTCCTAAAAGTTCACATCTTTCCAATTCTTCCTGCAAAAAGCGAACAGAAAATAAAAACTTTTCTGGGTCTTTATCATTCGCCAAATTAATAATATATGGCGCATGTACTACAACCATAGAATAATCAATTCCTTTCTCTTTCATCAAAGAAAGTGCTTCCAATGTATATCCATCCTGAATAGGATAACGACTAGTATTTTGTGGTGCACCTGTATAAAACATAAATGTATTGGCATGATAACTCAAAGCTTCTTTTAAACTGCCAAGAAGTTGTCCATCTTTTTTAAATCCTACATGACTACCAATATATAACATAATCAAACCTCCACTAAAAACAATAATTAAATTTTAACTATCATAATTCTATCATATATTTCTTGAATCCTTCAAGCATAATATTCCCCGACAGGAGTATCATATAATCACATATTTTGTATCACTATTTTCAAGTTTTAATTTTTCTTTTAATATAAAAAAATATAAACAAAAAAGACCTCCGAAGAAGTCTTTACTTTACTATTGTTCTACACAATGATATACACTAGAACCCTTAGCAGGCATTGTTGGATAAGTTGCTCCACTTGTAATAATAGTACCACGAACAATATTATCTACATTAGTATCTGCACTCATTCCATGTTCGTTATCTGTTAAGAAAGCACTAAAAGTAGTTCTTGTCTTACCAGCAATAGGATTTCCCTCAGCATCTTCCTGTTGAGAAACTTTTACGTGAATATAACCTTTAATATCACGATTTCCCCAAGAAGACTTTCCTCCTTGATCAATAATATTATTTAAATTTGTAGAAGAATCTACTTGAATATAATAATCACCATTTCCTGTAGCTCCACTAACAACACCACTAACATCAGGATCATCAGAATTTGTACATAATAAACTATCAGAAGACCACATATTTCTAACAGCATTTACATATTCTTTAGAAGTAGAAATAAACGTATCCTTTCTAGAGTTTTCAATATAACGAGTCATAGCAGGGATAGCAACCATTAACAAGATACCCATGATGATGATAACAGCTAATAACTCAATTAAAGTAAAACCTTTTGCATTTAACTTTTTCATCTAAAATTCCTCACTTTCTATTTTTCATTTAAATCATACTATGTAATTTTCAAAAATGCAATAACGATATTTTAATTTAAAATAAATTGACAAATAAGTTTACATTTTACAATCGATTAGCAATACTATTGCAACCAACTTGTGAAATAGCACTATCTGGAGTTGCTAGAGCGCCACTAGTACTATTAAATATTAAATCTGTTGGATCGTTACTATATAATTCTTCATAAGATTTATAAACAAGTCCACGATGAGCTCCACCATCCATAACCTCATCTAAAGTAACATAATAAACATATTGATTATTACCACCGGAGTTTGACACTTGTTACTTTTGCTAATGTGGATTCAGTCCTTTTACAATAAGGCTTTTTTTATGTCAAGTT
>CALVTC010000074.1 GCA_944359885.1 uncultured Bacilli bacterium
GCTATTATTTGTTTAGCTTCTTTTTTAGGGCATATACTATATAAATTTCTTACTAAATGAACTACGCATCTTTGACTTTGAGTTTTTGGAAATACCATTTCTAATGAACCTTTAAATCCAGCTATTCCATCACTAGACATATATAGTATATCTTCAACTCCTCTTTCTTTTAAATCTTCAAATACACTATTCCAAAATGAAGCTGATTCTGTTTCATTTGTCCATATTCCCAGTACATCTTTATATCCATTTACATCTACTCCTATAATCACATATATAGCTCTTTTTGATGATGTTAAGTCATCTCCTTTTATTGGATCAGCATATGTAAATGCATATAATGGTTTTAATGGTCTGCTTCTCCATTTTTCTACTTCTTTTGATACCGCAGCTATTAAAGTATTTATTTGGTCTTTATTTATTTTTACTCCATATATTTCTTTTAACGTTTTTTCTATATCTCTTAAGCTCATTCCCTTAGCATATAACGCGATACATTTATCTTCAAAACCTGTTAATACTGTTTGTCCTTTCTCTATTATTACAGGGGCAAATGTTCCTTCTCTATCTCTTGGTGTCTTTATTAGTATATTCCCATATTTTGTTTTTACTGTTTGGGTTTTACAATATCCATTTCTAAAATTTCTTTTTTTACCTTTTTCTGTGTGCTCATATTTTGGATGTTCTATATGGTTTTCTAATTCTGCATCAAGTAGTCTTTGCATCATCGGTTGTAGTAAACTATCTAAAAAGTTTTCCACATCTAAAGCACTACTTATATTTCCTTCTTTATATTGTTTTACTGCTTCATCTATTATTAATTCATTTAATGTTTTTTCTTTCTTTTCTTCTTTTTTCTTCATTTCTTTTTGTTCTCCTATTTTATATAAAATTTATTTTTGGATATATTTGTATTAGGTCATTTAATATTAATATCCATTCTCTTTTTTTAAAAGAGATAAAACCGAAATACTTTTTTATATCTCCTAGCTTTTCATATATTTCCTCAATATCTGTTACATAATTGTTGTTACTATTAAAAGCTAACCTTATACTATCATAAAAATTTATATTTGCCGAGTGTTTAAACAATAATTCTCTAATATTATTACTATATTTATATATTCCTTCTACATTACACAAATATTTCTCTACTAATTTTTGTTGAATTACATTGTTATAGACACTATTAAATCCTTTTAAGGCTTCTTTATAATCTGATAGTGTTTTTTGAATATATAACGAGTGTAGTCTACTAGCTAATTTTTTAGCATCTCTTTCAGTAGAATATTTAAAAAATTTAGGAACAATATCAGTAAGAGAATCTACAAATACTATATCAGGAAAAGCAATTTTAGCTGTCCTTTTCATATTTCTATTATTATCAACAGAAAGAAACAAAATATTTTTAATTCTTCTACTTTTAAGATTTTCAAAACAATCTAACCAAAATCTATTATTATTCACTCTATCTTAGTAGATATTTAAAAATTGTCTATATCCTTTAATATCAATACCTATTAAAGTGTATATATCACTTTTTTCTATGTAATCACCTTTCTTTATATTTATTTCGTTTTTAATAGCGTAAACAACTATGTATGTTTCATCTAATTTCTTTTTAGAACATTCAGCTAAAGTTAATTCTTTCATTTATTTTTACCTCCTCGTATAATATGTTTATAAGGTTTATTTAATATGAATTTTATAAACATATTTTATATTTTTTATAACCTTTCTAATTGGACTATTTTTTAGTATAATATTTTTAGATATTATATAAGGCAAACTTTATTTTCCCCTGCAAACCTTATGGTATTGCTTATAAAGAGTGAAGCCTTGCATTAAAAATTATTTTCTTACCAACTGCTGCATCTTCAAATATTGGTCAAGGTAGCAATGACGTTAACAATATTTGAATGAATGCTTATATGCGAGGTTGATTTTATTTTTAATTGCTAAGGAATAGTCCTTATTTTATCTTTATTCTATCAAGAAAGGTGGTGATTCTATGAATAAAGATGTTTTATCTACTTTGTTTGTAGGCATTGATGTTAGCTCTGCCAGTAACTATTTTTGTGCCATTAATTTTGAAGGTAAACATATTTTAGATTTTTCTATAACTAACGACTTACCTGGTAGCGTAATCGCTGTTGAAAGAATCTTTAATGCTCTTCAAGAAAATGACTTAAAATATGTTACTATGGTCTTGGAATCTACTAATGTTTTTAGCTTTCATATTGCTAACTTTTTAGCTTCTAACAATTCACTTTTTAATTTTAATTCTAAAGTGTTTGTTATTAACCCTAAAGAATCTAGCAATTTTAGAAAAACTTATTCTGATATGGATAAAACTGATCCTCAAGACGCTTTTGTTTTAGCTGATATGGCTCGTTGTGGTCGAATAAACCAACAACCATACAAGGCATCTCAACTGTTTGCTCTTCAGCGCTTAACTCGTCAACGTTTTCATTTAGTTAAAACTATTATGAGAGAAAAAGCTTACATGATGAGCAATATTTATCTAAAGTTCAGTTCTCTTTATATTGCAAAAAAAGAGGACGAACCTTTTAGCAATTTATTTGGTAATACATCTAAATCCATTATTGCTGACTTTACTCCTGATGATATTGTTAATATGTCTGATGAAGATATGATTAATTTCATTATGGAGAAAGGTAAATCTCGTTTTTCTAATCCTCAAGAAAATGTTAAACTTCTTAAGAAAATTGCTCGTGATTCTTACAGATTAGACAAAGTTGCTTATGACCCTATTAACGTTGCTATCTCTTCATCTTTCAATACTATTAATGCTTTAGAAGATAATCTTAAAGTTATTGATAAAGCTATTGAGAAGAATGTTAAAGGTCTTTGTGACAATGAATTTACCATTCTTAAGTCAATCCCTGGAATTGGTGATGTATATGCTGCTGGCATTATCTCTGAAATTGGTTCTATTGACTTTTTCAAAGATAACAATGCTCTAGCTAAATATGCTGGTTTAACTTGGCGTAAAACCCAATCGGGTTACTTTGAAGCTGAAACTACTAGAATGACTAAAACAGGAAACAAATATCTACGCTATTATTTAATTGAAGCTGTTTCTTCTGTTAAAAACCATTCTAAAGAATTTAATGATTTTTATACTCGCAAATACAATGAAGTGAGCCGTGGTGCACATAAGCGTGCCTTAGCACTTTCTGCTCGAAAACTAGTAAGGTTAATTTTTGGTTTGCTACACCATAATCAACTTTACTCTGCAACCAAATTAGATAATCGCTCAAACTAATTACATATTTTACCATTCCAATGTGCATTTTTTGCATGTTTTATTAAGTGTGTCTATTTTTTAATGTTTTCCAAAAAAATATTTGAAAAATTTTTTATTTTTCTATTGACATATTACCTACTGTCTTTCTATTTTTCGACTAGATTCTATCATAACGTTTTATTTTTCGCAACACTTTTTAATGCAAAATATGAAACAAAAATAAAATATACTATTTTCTCAATAAATTATAAAATAATTTAAAAATAGAAACATTTTATTTGTGATAGGTGGTGCATATAATGGGTTTTAAAATGCCAAAAGGTACGTCAAAAGTACCAATGACAATAAGAGTAGAGGAAACAGATTTTCATATTATAGAAAAAATAGCAAAAGAGAGTAAAAAATCATTAAATGAGGTTGTATGTGCAATGATTAAATACTCTACTGATAATATGGAAGAATAAAGGGAATTAGTCCCTTTTTTTCTTCTCCTTTTCCTCTTTTATCTTTTTAACAATGTAATCAATCAATATTGCAAAAGGTATAAGTAAAATCATTATTGCAACTACTTTTAAATTTTCTTCTGGATTCAATGAATAAAGCATTATATACACCCCTTAAATTTTTTTGTTTAAAGTATTAGGCAAAAAATATCTTAATATTTAGTCAAAGTATAGTGCATAATAGTTATGACTATAAGTAAGATAATACTACAAAGTTTTATAGTTGTCAATTATAATAGCCTAAAAAGAGGTATAAAAATAATGATAGTATTTAAAATAAAGGATTTATTAGAAAAAAATAAAATTTCAAGATATAAAATGCGAATTTATCTTGATTGGAATTATAAAAGAGTAAATGATTATTATTTTGGTAGAGTAAAAGATATAAAAACAAGTGAAATTGAACAACTTTGCGAATTGTTTAAATGCAACATAAATGATTTATTTGAATATAAGAAAGAACAAAGCGAGCATAGCTCGCACTCTTGAGGCTGATTAAAGTTTCAGCCTTTTATTTTATTTTTTTGCTCCTTTTATATTTTCCTTTTTCATCATTTAATATATAATTTCTTTGGTGATTATATTGCAACCTTTATCAAATGAAGAATTATATAGAATAATAAATAATGAAAACAAATCTATTGAAAAATTTAGAAAAGCTAATCCTCAATTTCAAGTAGACCATTCTAATATTGCTTCAACCGTTGAAGAAATTGAACATTTTGAACACCTTTATTCTCATATGGGATTAGGTGCTTTTGAATTTGCTCCTTCTGAATTTAATTTTAAAAGAGCTGATTCTTATACTTTTCAACAGATTTTCTCTGATAATTTTGACTCTTTTCTTATTGATAATCCTTCTCTTAATATCAGACCTGTTGTTATTGATGAAATTAACAAAATGATTTCCTGTCAAGATCCTTCTATGGGGCATGCAGTCTATGAATGTCCTGATTGTCACAGAACTTATTGTGTTCCTTTTACTTGTAAGTCCAGATTCTGCAATACTTGTGCTATTAAATATCAAATGGATAGGGCTTTAGAAATTACTTCTAAACTTATTAAATGTGAACATAGACATGTTGTATTTACTATCCCTGAACAACTTCGTATTTACTTTCTTAAAGACCGTAATTTGCTTAATCTTCTTTTTAAATCTTGTGAAAATTGTATTAAATTTTTCTTTAAAAAACGTGCTCCTAGAAAAAAACTTATCCCAGGTATTGTCCTTGTTCTTCATACTTTTGGTAGAGACTTAAAGTGGAATCCTCATATTCATTGCCTTGTTACTGAAGGTGCTTCTTCTAATATTAAAAATTGCCCTTCTGATGATATTTGGATTAACCTTACTCATTTTGATTATGAAGGTTTTAGAAAATCTTTTCAATATTG
>CALVTC010000075.1 GCA_944359885.1 uncultured Bacilli bacterium
CTGAAATCCTTGATGAGCCTTCTTTAATTCAATTATGTAATAGCTTTTTAAATATGAATTATGCTCATAGAGAAGATTCTGATATTGAGGATAAGGTTTTGATACTAAAATAATTGTATAATAAAAGATAAAGTGATACAATGTAACTTAGAAATAATAAGTTATGGAGAAAAAAATGGGAAAATTTTTATCGGATATGATTGGTTTAGGTGTTGAAGCTTTAATTGAGTATCCATCTAGTAAAAAGAAAACATTAAAAGCAAAAGAAGAGTTAGAGAAACTTGTCGTAAATAATGAAGAACTAGATATTGAAAAATTTATTGAAATGTATGATACAAGAGTTCATAATTTTGATAGTAAGCAAGATGATATAAAAATATTAAAAAAAGCTGATTTTGAGGGAGTATATATTATTCATAATTGCACAAAGAATATTTTCTTAGTTAGAAAAAGTAAAAAAGTTTTACGAAAAGTTGATAGGCATTTTAGAGGGTTTGAGAACGAAGATGTCTATGAAGATTATGAAAAAGGTGATATTTTTAAAGTTAGAATTATAAAATTTGAAGATTCAGATTACAACAATATTGATAAATTAGTGCAAGACATGAAGAAAAAGTATGGAACATATATTTACAATAAAGATACTACTTCAAGAGAATATGAAAACAAAGAAGAAAAAAATGGTGGTATAAGGGTAATATTGATATATTTTATCATTATGGTTGCATCGTGTATTTTTTTGTATTGGTATTCGACTCCAAAATATGGAGAAGTAAAGGTAACAATAAATGCTAAAGACTATATAGGTGTAAAATATGAAGAAGTAGAAGAAAAATTTGAAAATATGGGATTTACCAATATAAAATGTATTCCAAAAGAAGATTTAATTACAGGATGGATTAATAAAGAAGGAGAAACTGATAAAATAACGATTAATAATAGTGATCAATTTAAAAAAGATGAAATATTTTCCGAAGATGCAGAGGTTATAATTACTTATCATTCTTTCAAAAGTAAGTAATTATGAGTATTAATTAGACTAATGCTTGAAGAAAAATACTCAATTTTTGTATATTGTCAAAAAGGTAGATGTTTAAAAATATTTATTTAGAAAAAATGATAAAAAATTTGAAAAAAAGAATAGTATTTAAAAAAGCAATTAACATCACAAAACAAAAAATAATAAATTAATAGTTATATTAAAAGATTATCAAATTGATAGTCTTTTTTGTTGTAAAGAATGAGAGGTGGCTGATTTGAAAAAAAAAGAAAGTGAAGGGATAAAAGAAAACTTAACTTTACTTAATATACTTGCTCCAATAGGTGGAATTGAATATTATAAAAATTATTTTAGAGTTGGAGATTACTTAGGCAGAGTTTACGCAATAACAAAATACCCTCAAAAAGTAAAAGTCGGATGGCTTGAAAATATTGCAAATATACCTAATACAGTGTGTTCTATAAATATATCTCCTACTGAAAAAGATACATTAATGCAAAATATAAGTAAAGGTATTAGGCAAAATGAAATTCAGTATGATAGCATTAAAGACGAAATATTAAGACAAAGAACAGAAAGAGAAATTGAAGATGCAAGAGAACTAATTGAAAAAATTGATCTTAATGGAGAAACTGTTGTATATGTAACATTGCTATAATGGTTATTGCTGAAGATATGGAAGAATTAAAACAAAGGTCTAAAACAGTAACAACTAAACTTGCAACAATGCAAATGAAAGGGCGATTATTAACTAATTTGAGTAAAAACTCATTTAAGTTGATGTCGCCTTTTTCAATTACAGATCCTGTTATAAAAGAAATAGCTGATAGAAATATGTTGGAAAGTTCTTGGATTGGTGGACTTCCTTTTTCTAGTTCAGGCTTTAATGATGGAAATAAATATTATTTTGCAAGAGATACAAAAGGTGGAATTGTAATACTTGATCCTTGGAAAAGAGGTGGAGATAGAACAAACTCAAATTTTGTAATTATGGGTACAGCAGGTGTTGGAAAATCAACTGTTGCTAAACATTTAATACTAAATGAATATATGACAAACACAAAAGTAATTTTAATAGATCCTGAAAGAGAATATAAAGAAATGACAGAGAATTTAGGAGAAAAATGGATTGATATTGGTAGTGGCAGAGGTGGAATTATAAATCCTTTACAAATAAAAGAAGTTCCTTTAGACGATGAAAATGAAGAAGAACTAGGATATAAAGACGAAGGCAAAGGAATGGGAGCTATGGCTCTACATTTTCAAACATTAAGGACTTTTTTCAAACTACTATATCCTGAATTAAATTCTATTCAAATTGCTTATTTAGAAGAAGTATTAGAAGAACTATATGGAAAATTTGGTATAACTTGGGATACAGATATAACAGGGATTCCTAATAATAAATTTCCAATAATGACAGACTTATATAATTTACTTGAAGAAAAAGCTAATTCAGAAAAAGATAAGGATAAACAAAAGGTATTCGCAACTTTAAAAAGTTTATTTAGAGGAATTAGTATAGGAGCAGAAAAAGGCTTATTTAATGGATATACTTCAGTAAATGATATGGCACAAGTGGTATGTTTTGATACTTTTAACTTGCAAAATGCTTCAGATAGAATAAAAAAAGCTCAATATTTTAATATTTTAACTTATTGTTGGGAAATTATGAGTAAAGATAAAGAAGAAAAAACAATGCTTGTGTGTGATGAGGCTTATTTACTTATAGATCCTGAAGTACCACAAACATTAATATTTTTAAGAAATGTTGCTAAGAGGTGTAGAAAGTATGAAGGAAGTTTAGTAATAATTTCTCACTCTATTGTCGACTTCCTAGATAGTTCTGTAAAAATGTATGGACAAGCGATTTTGGATATGGCAACATATAAAATCTTAATGGGAACAGACGGACAAAACTTAGAAGAATCATCAGAATTATTTAAACTAAGTGAGGCACAAGCAGAGTTTTTATATAAAAAGAAAAGAGGTTTAGCATTATTTATCATTGGCTCAAACAGAATATTTGTAAGGTTTGATATCTTTCCTATTGAGTTTGAGTATTTTGGTAAAGGTGGTGGTCGTTAATGGCAGTAGATCCACATACACTTAAACTTATTGCACAAGCAGTAATTAGTCAAATAACAGATGAAGAAAAAAGGCAAAGACTAATAATAGGGATTATTATTGCTATTGTTATTATGGTATTTATAATTTTAATTCCTATTTTTGCAATTACATCTACTATTGATACAATTAAAAGCTTTTTTGGTTTTGGAGAAGATGGAAAAGCAACAGACGATTCTTATTATTCATTAGTTGAAATGCACGATACCTATGCCCCTACTCCTCAAATTGGAGAACTTGAATACAATGGTACTTTTCCTATGCCAGTTCAAAATGCAACTGTTACAAGTGAATTTGGATCTAGAGTACATCCTGTTACAGGAAAACAAAGCTTTCATACAGGAATTGATTTAGCAGGAGCTTGGCACTCAAATATTACAGGTGTTGAAAAAGGAAGTATTGTATTTGCAGGAGTACAACAAGGTTATGGAAATTGTGTTGAAATAAAACATATAACGGAAAGTGGTACTACATATTATACTTTTTATGCTCATTTAGCAAGAATTGATGTTGTGGAAGGACAAGAAGTTGAACAAGGCACAATCATAGGAATTCAAGGAGGAGATCCTGACAGAGATCCAAATCCCGGATATAGCACAGGCTCACATTTACACTTTGAAATAAGAATGTCGCAAAATGGAGATTTTGTAAATCCTAGAGAATACTTATATGGAGAAAAGGAGGTTTAGATTGGTAACAGATATATATACAACTGATAAAAAATACAAAATAATATACGCAGATCCACCTTGGAAGTATAAAACTTGGAGAGATGGTATGGGTACAGCAGAAAAACATTACCCCACAATGAATATAGAGGATATAGTAAATATGAAGGATACAATCAAAAATATTTCAGATCGTGATTGTATTCTTTTTTTATGGGTTACATTCCCCTGCTTATTAGAAGGTTTAAGAACTATGAAAGAATGGGGATTTAAGTATAAAACTTGTGGCTTTAATTGGATAAAAAGAAATAAGAAAAGTAACACTTTTTTCTTTGGTATGGGACATTGGACTAGAGCAAATTCTGAATTGTGTTTAATCGGTACAAAAGGAACAATTAAAAGAAAATCCAGTAAAGTTTCTCAAATAGTATATGAGCCTATTGAAGAACATAGTAAAAAGCCTGATGTAATTAGAGATAAAATAATAGAACTTGTTGGGGATTTAACTAGAATTGAACTATTTGCAAGACAGACTTTTGATGGATGGGATTGCTGGGGGAATGAAGTTTAGTTTGCTTGTTTCATCAAAAAGAATATGCTATAATAATAACTGATATTGTAAGATGTAAAATTCGCTAAAAAAACATTGCCTATTGTGAAGGAGGAATAAATAATGAAGAAAAATTATATGTCTGAAGAAGAAGTAAAACAAGCACTAAATATTACAGATTTTAGATCATTATCAAAAGAAAAAATAATGGAATTTGTTTCTATAATTCCTAAAGTTGATAAAGAAGTTGCTATGTCTATAATAAATCAATTCCCTAATTATTCAGATATGGCAAAAGAAATGGTTGGAGGAATGCTTAATCTATGTAATAATGCATTGCAAGATGCGAGTGTAGGAAGAAAAGATGTAATAGAGTCTTATAAAATTGTTTTAGAAACCTTAAGGGGCGAACTAGAAGATGGTAAATTAACTCCAGAGGAAAGGAAACGAATTACAGATGATATGATATCAGTTGCTGAAAAAATTGATAATGTAAATGATAAACATCATATTTTTGTAAAAGATATAATAACAAAAGTTGGTGG
>CALVTC010000076.1 GCA_944359885.1 uncultured Bacilli bacterium
TTATGTATTAAAAAAAGAAAATCAAGTTTAATAACTTAACTTTCTTAATTATTTACCCCAAAACTCTTTACACTAACTCATCAAAAAAAGCAAATTTTACTACTTACACCAACTCTTTTAAGATTTGATTTAACTCTTCCTCCTCTTCTGGAGTAGTTTCTGTATTTTCCAATTTTTTATCGAACCATGCAGGTAATTCTGCCTCTTTTTTAACACTAGAAGACTTAGTAGATTTACTATTTTTAGATAACATCTTTTTCATTTTCTTATGCTCTTTTTCTGCAGTTTTCATAGCATCTTCTACCGTTTCAATATTCAATCTCTTCCACTGTCCAGCAATCGTTTCTACATAACTTTTTTTCAACTGTTCATGATTAATCTTTAAAACATAAGCAATCAATACATTGACAACTCCAGGATTTAACTTCTGATCAATTAATAAGCTTTCAATTAATCGCTTATCCCTATCCGTTGGTTCCGCACCTTTATACTTAGCTTTTAAAAACTGATAAGGAGTCAAGTTTTCAAAAGCATATACCATTTTTGCCCATTTAGAATGATCTCCAGCAGGTTTTTTCAAATAATCCGGTTGCGACTGGTAAATAACCGTTGGCAAACTTCCAGCATGCTCAAACTGATAATATTCTCTACAACTCTTACGAAGTAGATTTTTATCAATAAAACCTTTTTCATTTAAAGAGTCTCTTACCAATCCTTGCATCGTCAATGTGTCTAACTGATAAGTAAAACTAAGAGAATTAACTAACTCCTTCACATCCTTAGAAAAACACTTCTCATGCACCATACTAGAAGGAATACCAGAAATAAGGGTATTAAAATCAATTTCTTTATCAATCAAAGGCCGTCTTACCTCACGTTTTCGTATTTCTTCATTCGTCTCCAACACACTTCCTCTAGTAGATGTAAACACATTATCAAAACTAGCAGTAATATCTTCATACTCTTTCAAATGAATAGGTGGAATTTTAAAATAATTTACAATTCTTTCATACTCTTTTTTACCAAGATTATTATATAATACAACGTTTAAAATAGGATGATTAAAAAAATCATGAGCAGACATCGGAGAATAAATAAGATAAACATATTGATTAATACTACCTGATTTAAAATATGTTTTTAAAAGACCACTTGCTTCTAATTTCTCTCTCGCAACTACAATATCATCTAATTTAAGTTGCATCGTTGCCATCAAATGATGATGAGTAAAATCTTGACTCATCACTTCAAACCGATCTAAATCATCTAATAAAGTAAAATACAAAGCGATTGCAGTATAACCAATAATTGGTTGATATAACATCGTAATAAGCTTTCGATCAGAATCATGAATAACGGTCTTATTAATTACAGTATAAGTATCCGCTGGTAAAATCGTTCTTGTCTTCATACAATCACCCACCTAACTATCGTACAATAATTTTAAAAAAAAAGAAAGTAAAATTACCCTCTAAAATCCAAACCAAGATACTAATACCTCTGGTGTAAGTTTTGTAAAATATAAAAAGGTAAATGCCAACAGCAAAAAAGGACCAAACGGAATCAATTTTTCATGATTTTTATAAAGTAAAAACAAAGACATTGGCAAAGCAAAAATACTACCTAGGAAAATAGCAACTGTACCAAGTAATGGATCTAGAACAAGACCAAATAGAAACATCATTTTTACATCTCCACCACCCAGACTTTCTTTTTTTAAAACAATCTCTCCAATCCACATAATAAAATACATTAAAATAAATAAGAAAAATCCTGTTAAAATATGTTGAAAAACCCCAACAATTCCAAGAGCAAAAAACTGTACTACGATAAAATACAAAACAAAAAAAACTAATACTTCGTCCGGAATAATTAAATAATTTAAATCACTAACAGTTACAATAATTAATAAAGAAACAATTCCAAGAGCAATAAGAAGCTCGTAAGAAAAACCAAAACTATAAAAAGAAACAGCAAACAAAATACCAGTAAACAATTCCATCAATGGTTCCATACTATCAATTTTTTTATGACAATATCGACATTTCCTCTTTAAAAAACAATAAGAAATGATAGGAATAGATTCTAAAAATGATAGACTCTTACCACAAGAATCACAACGATAAGGAACAAAAGAATACTCTTCTTTTGCCAATCGATTACCTAAAACTGTATAAAACCCTCCAAGAAAAGTACCTATAATAAAAAAGATAATTAAATATAAACTATCCATAATTATCCTCCTTACTGTATCTGACCATAAATAGAAAACATTGGTTGAACAATAGATAATAAGATAACTCCAACAATAAGAGCTAAAACACATATCATAATTGGTTCCATCAAACTCTTTAACTGATCAATAACTGACTTATGCAAAGCTTGAAAGTGATCTGCAACCTTCTCCATCATAAGACCCAACTGCCCTGTAGACTCCCCTGTTACTAACATTTCATAAGCAACAACTGGAAATGCCCATTCTCCACGGAAAGACTCCGAAATAGAATCTCCTTTACCAAGATTATGCAAGGTCTTATTAATAATTCTTTTATAAACTTCATTATTAGTAATCTTAGATAATATTTCCATACTATCTGTAATAAAAACTCCATGATTAAGTAAAGATGCAAAAGTTTTTGTAAAATTAGCAACTTCATTATAAATGATAATACTTTTTAAAACTGGAATATGCATCAAAGTAACTTGGACAGCTGTTCGAAATTTAACAGATTTTTTATAAGCAAGAACAAACGCTCCGACTAAAATACCAATGATTAAAATCAACAAGACATAATTTTCTTTAATAAAATCACTAGCTCCTAGAATTGCTAAAGTAAGAGCTGGAAGTTCAGCATCATTACTTTCAAACATAGTAGCAAACTGTGGTACTAAATAAGTAAGCATAAAAATAAGTACACAAAAAGCTATGAATAAGACAACACATGGATAAGTCATGGCACTAATCATCTGTTTACGAGTTCTTTCCATAGATGTATAATAATCCGCCATATCATCCAAAATAGAAGGCAAATCTCCTGTCATTTCAGCAGTTTTTACCATATTAATCAATAACTTTGGAAAAACCTTTTTTTGCTTTTCCATAGCATTAGATAAATTTTCTCCCTTCAAAAGTTCATAAACTAATCTTTGAAAAGCTTTTTTAGAAGCAGGTTTAGTAGCTTGTTTTGCCAAAATTCTAACAGCATCTACCAAAGGAATACCAGATTTAATATAAGTGGATAATTGTGTAAGAGCAAAAGATAAATCCGAAACTTTCATCTTTGAATAATCATTAACATCAATATCATAAGCAGGACGAACTGTAACAGATACCACTTCATAATCTTGAGATGCTAAAAAGCTTCTTACTTCTGCTTCACTTTCCGCTTCAAAAGTTCCCTTCTCCTTTTTCCCCATTGCATTAATAACAACATAACGATATTTAATAAGAGGTCTCTCTGGCACATCTGGTTGTCTTTTTTGAATTCCCTGCAAACTAGGAATATCTACAGGAGCAGGAGAATTTATTGTCTCTTTCTTTTTTCTAGAAAAAAAAGATTTTTTCTCTTTTTTAGGTTTACTGGGCATAGTATCTTTTGTTCCTATTGGAACATTATCCTGTTTCATAAATAAATCACTTCCCTCTAATAAGACATTCCATATTCTAAAACAAGTATACCATAACAACACTTCTTTGGAAATAAATAAATTAACTTTTCTGAACATATTGACATATATTAAAGTAAGAGGTGATGATATGTATCCTAATCCTTATATGATGAGTCAAATTCCAAGAACAGGACTTTTAACAAAGGGATTAAGCGCTCTAAAATCCATCAACTGGTCTACTCTCCTAGATGGAACGCAAAAAACACTAGGAGTAATCAACCAAGCAATCCCGGTCGTCTATCAAATCAAGCCAATTGTAAATAATGCCAAAACATTATTTAGAATTGCTGGTTCCCTAAAAGATGAACCAACACCCGTATCACAAGAAGTAAATGCACCAGTACAAGAACCAACACCCCAACCAGCACCACCTAAATCTACTAATTCTCCAATATTCTACATCTAAAATAGGATTGTAATCTGTATTTACAGGGCAATCTTTTTTATTCTTACTAATAAAAAAACATCTTTAATGAATAAGTTATCCATAATTTACTAACAACACTTACTTTTTCTCCATGTTAACCAATCAACCGAATCAAATATTTTATTCCATATCTGCTTTCATAACTTAATTTAGTCATATAAAAACCTCATTTCTATATTCAAGAAACAAGGTTCATATCACTTTTAAAAGTGTTTTCTATTGTATTTTTATATCTACAAGAAACACGACTCAAGTCCATCCGATTGCACATTTTATGTTTATGCAATTGTTACTGTTCCAGTTTTATTAACTTCTCTAAGTCTTGCCTCTATAAAACTCTTCGCAGTACTATCTTTTACTATTATTGTTATATTAGTAGATCCAGATACATTTCCACTTGGCATCATAGAATCATATTCTGTTGCATTAAATACTGCGTTTCGCATATCGATATACGTCAATTTATTACTACTAGCAAACATATAAGTCATTGATTCTACTTTACTAGTATCAAACATACTCAAATCTAAACTAGTTAAATTATAACAAGTATTAAACATATTTCTCATCGTTGTAACATTACTAGTATCCCAATTTTCTCCAAAGGTAATACTTTCTAAGGCACGACAAGAAGCAAATGTAGAATACAAATTAGTAACATTAGAAGTATTCCACTTGCTTACATCTAATGTTATTAGACTAATACAATTATAAAACATCCATTGCATATTGACTACATTTGAAGTATCAAAACCATTTACATCTAGACTTGTTAAATCATTACATGAAG
>CALVTC010000077.1 GCA_944359885.1 uncultured Bacilli bacterium
CCTACTGTTTTTGTATGATTTGTAAAAGTATCTCCATCTTTTAAAGTATCAAAAGATATGCAAGTCATTGTTGGAGAAGTAACTTCTCTAAATCCTTTTTCTACTTTTCCAAAATCAAACATTGTTTCAACAATATATTCATCTTCCGCAAGTTCGATTGTTGTAAAGTCTAATTCGTGATCTTCTGTTGTACTTAAATCTTCTTGGAATAATTTATATTCTTCTGACTTGTTTGTTTTATAATACACATCATATTTTAAATCTTGATTCCAAGTTCCAGTTGTCATTTTCTCCAAACGGATATAATCTGTTGGAATGTAGTCATACCATTTGAAGTTATCTAAATATACATTAGAATTATTTGCTACATTTGAAAATGTATAATTTACATTATCTCCAGGTTGAATTTCTGTTGTGCCTTCTTTGTCGACATCTACTTCTATATCTGTACCTTCATTTTCTATTTCAACTGGTACTGTTTCTCCATTGTTTTTAATTTCAAATTCAAATGTATTTTCATTTAATAAATAGTAAACAGAGCCTGTATCTAATTCTTTTAAATAGTATTTTCCTTTTACTAATTCATCACTTGTAGCTTTCCCGTTTTCATCAGTAATAAGTGTGTCTATAAGTTCGTTTTTATCATTGTATAAGCCAAATTCAGCACCTTCCAATTTTTTATCTTTATCCTTTGAATCTACTTTTGTAATTTCAACAAATCCTTTTATTTTTTCATTCTCGAAAGTAATATTAGTAATTTCATCTTCTGTTAATTCTATTGTTTGAGGTTCTTCATTCAAAACATAATCCTCTTGTGTTTTTACTTCTCTTAAAGTTAATTCAGAAAAGTCTCTGATAGGGTATCTTTTGGTTAGTGCTTCACCGTTTTCATCAGTGATTATTTTCTCTAAAACATTGCCATCTTTGTCTAATACTTCAAACTCGACACCTTCCAATTTTACCTCATTATTGTCCTCGTCTACTTTAATAACACGAATTTGACCTTTCTTTAATTCGTTTTCTATGGTATTTGCTGTATCTTTATCCCATACAACTTCTGTTGTTGTATCTTCGGCTAAGTTATACCATTTATTTGTTTCTTTTTCTTGCCATTTGTAATTACCTGTTCTAAGGTCTTTTACATGGATTTCTCCATTTTCATCTGTAACATAAGTTCCGATTACTTTCCCAAATTCTTCACTATATAAATCAAAAGTAACACCACCCAATGCAATCTTATTATTGTCCTTATCTACTTTATAGACTGTTAAATCACCTTTTTTGTGTTCATTTGTAATTGTCTTTGTAGTTGTTTTATCAAACTCTACATTTACATCAAATTCAGCATCAGACAATATATAATTATCATTTGTAGCAATTTCTTTTAATATATAAATTCCTTGATATAGATTAGGAAATGTAGCTTCTCCATTTTCATTAGTAGTAGCATTTGCAATTACTGTACCGTCTTGTTTACTTAGTTGAAATGTAACACCTTGAATTGGCTCATTAGTATCTTCATCATTTTTAATTATTTTTATTTTTCCTGTATTTGTTTTTACATTTAGGTCAGTACGACCAGCGACATCACCAAATGGATCAAATGTCAATAAATAATCTTGTGTTCCAGGAACAGTTGTCTTTCCATAGAATACAGGATATGTTTTACATTTTGCTTGTAGTACAATAGTTGCATTTATATCACTAGATAAAGCAGATTTTGGAACTCTTACTTTAAAGTGTTCACTTCCACTAAATGTGCTTTGAGAATTATTTGACATATTAGTAATTTGATACCCATCTGGAAGTCCTTGTACCGCAGTAATTGTATATTCTGATGTTTCTACTGGGCTAGATATAGAATATTCTTGGTAATAGTAATCTCCATCTTCTATAAATCCGCCAACTTTATTTACGGTTACATCTGTATTCATAGGTGTTTGAGAACCATTTTTACCGATGTTTACAAGGTTAATAATTGCATTCTTAATAGCTTGACCTCTACTGTCAGCACCATTATAGAAACTATTTGGATCTATACCGTCTAAAATTCTGTATATTGCTTGTTTCGTAGCTACGAAAGCATCGTATTGATTTTCAAGTCCCATTGCTTGTGGTGATTGATATGGATACCCGTTTATTGCAACTCGCCATAGACGAACATCATTTATAATATCATCTACGCTAACATTATATTCACTGCTTTCACCTACACCTGGTAGGTCAGGTTGCATACAATAAGCAGGATATTGATTTCCTCCTTGTTCGTAATATACATATGTAGTTTTTACAAAACTCCAATTACTACCAGTCCAGTATTGCAAATGGTAACCACAATCTCCTCCATTTTTTATTAGTGCTGAACTTATTGGTGTTGCAGCCAAAACCAAATTTGAAAATACTGATAATAAACTTAATAATACTAGCAAAATTGCTATGCTTTTTTGTGTTAATTTTTTTACCATATGTTTTTCCTCCTATAATAAAATTGAAGGGATAGGAGGAAGCACTATATTTAAGTATTAAAAAAAGCACCTACAAAAGTGCTTTTATCTATAATATGTAGCATTCTGTCATGATTAGTTGACCATTATAATAATAATCTTCTGCATAAATTCTAATTGTACCAAATTTTAATCTTATAGCATTTATTACTCTATTTTCTGCAAAAGTAAATTGATTTGTTAGAGTTTTTATAGAAGAATCTACAACTATGTTATAGCCAAATGTTTTCATATCTTGTGTTTCATTATCTTGAATTACTTTTTTTATTTTACTAATCATACTATCATTTCTTACATATTTTTCTACATTTGTTTCTGGTACTGTTTGAACAGTTTCCTCTTTAGTTACTATTTGACTATTTTCTTCTGTTTTTTGATTTGTTATAACTTGTGGTGTACTTTGTGTTTCTGTTTTTGATACACTTGAAGTTTCACTTTTACTATTTTGACTTTGTTCACTTTTTTGATTTGTAGTATTTACGGTAGTTGTAGTGTTTTCTTTACTACTAGAAATAGGGGAATCAGTTTGTGCTGTTTCTACACTAGTAGTATTTTCTATAATTGTATTCTCTACTGCATTATTGTCTAAATTTTCATTATTTATTATATTTTCTTCAATGATATTTTCTTTTTGTTGTTTATGTTCTTCTAAAGATGATGCTTCAATATCTTTTTTATTTAAAAATATTAGTAATAAACAAGTTAATATAATAAAAGCTAAAACTAAAATAATTATTATACAAATTTTCTTCTTATTCATAAAAATCACCCTTTCATATTTTCCTTATATAATAGGGTAACATCTTTTATGGTATTTTGACAATGCTCAAAAAAAGAAAATTTATTTCTTCTCTATCGCTTGAACTGCAAGCCTTAGAGATGGTTTTCCTTTAACACAAGTTATTAAAGTTAAATAATTTTCATCTGTATCTTGAAGTAAAGTCCAATCATTTTCACTAATTTGTGTAACATTATTTACTTCATATTCTTTTGTACCGAGAAAGCTAGTATAATTAATTGTATCTCCATTTTGTAACTTATGTAAGTTCTTCCATACACCTGTGTAATTATGGCCAGCAAGACATACATTACCTTCCAAATATGGAGAATTTTCAAAATGTCCTATGCCTTTTGAAAGTGTATCTAATGAAGTTCCTTCATAAATAAGTCCTTCATATCCTATTTTGTCTATTTTGATTACTCCTAATACTCTTTCTCCATCAATCTGTACCATCAAGTCATCATTATTAGTAGTATCTTGTGTTTCTATTCTATTTTGAACATTATCATCAGAATAGGTTTCATACACACTGTTTATTTTATTTTTTTCTATAAAGTATTTAATAATGAAAAATGTTGATATTATCGCTACTATAATTAGAATGATGATGATAGATATTGTAATAGACTTTTTGATTTTTTTACTCAACCGTTTAACCTCCTTCCTTTAAATTTTGGTAATAAAATAGAACTAGCTTGTTTCTAGTCCTATAATATCTTTTATATATTTTGAAATTTCGGAAAATGGGTTGGGGTTTTTTATTTTTTTGCAAACATCTTCTAAGTCGAAAGGATCAAAAATAATATCATAAATTCCTAGTATAAGAGCATCTTTTAATTCTTTGACTTTGTCATTTTCCAAAATTAAAATAACTTGTATATTTTTTTCCCTTACTTTAAACATAAAATCTTTAAAGTTATATTTATTTGGTTGTAATGTAGCAATTAGAGTAGTTGCCTGTTTTTCTTC
>CALVTC010000078.1 GCA_944359885.1 uncultured Bacilli bacterium
TTATGTATTAAAAAAAGAAAATCAAGTTTAATAACTTAACTTTCTTAATTATTTACCCCAAAACTCTTTACACTAACATTGCCCTTTTTATTATATGCTAATTTTTATTTACTATCTTCTAATCCCTTATATTTTATATTTGTTAAATACAACCCCTCTGCCGGAGCAGTTTTTCCACCATTAGATCTATCTTTTTTCAATAAGAAGTTTTCCACAAACTCTGGGGGTTCTTTTTCTTCTCCTACCTTAATTAATATTCCTACCATATTTCTTATTTGATAACGAAGAAATCCGTTACCTGTGAAAGTAAATTTTATTATATTATTATTTATTTTTTCCACTGTAGCTGTGGAAATTGTTCTAATACAATTTTGTTTGTCTTTGTTTTCTGTAACAAAAGATCTAAAATCATGTTCTCCTATTAAATATTTTATTCCATCCTTCATTTTTTCTAAATTTAATTGATAATTATATTGAAAAACATAGTTTCTTTCTATGGGATTATATTCCCCTGTATTAAGATAGTACTCATATGTTTTCTCAACTACATCATATCTAGCGTGAAAATTACTAGATACTTCTTTAGTGTTTATTACATGAATATCTTCTGGTAAATTACTGTTTATAGCTCTTTTTAATTTATATTCTGTAATATTTACATCTATATCTGCATGGCCACATTGCATTTTAGCATGAACACCTTTATCTGTTCTGCCAGAAGAGACGAAATTTGTCTTTTTATTATTATTGATTTTAAATAAAGCTTTTTCAATTTCTTCTTGGACTGTTTTTAATCCAGGTTGTGTTTGGTATCCTTTATAATTAGTTCCATCATAAGATAGAGTAATTAAAAATCTCATAATCTCTCCCCTTCTAGACATGTTTATAAATATCTTTAATCATATCTCTAATATCTTTATGGTAATCTATTTTTACCTTTTTCTTCTTAATCGCTTTGTATGTAAATAGTACTCTATCAGGAATTGTAAATCCATTCCTTTTTAAATAATCTACTCTTTCATAAGCTTCTTCCGTTTTACTTTCTAAAAAAATCCTTTTATTTTTTACAAATAACATCTTCGTAGTATATTGATATAAAACATCTGCATCATTTGTTCCTATAATTATTATTTTATGAAATTGATTTTTTAGTTTATTTAATACCATCATTAATTTTTTTCTACTTTTGTTATCTAGACCTACTAATGGATTATTAAGTATGATAATATCTGGATTTGATAATAAACTTATCGCAATTTGTACCTTTTTTTTCTCTGAATTAGAAAGTGATGTGATATTTCTATTTAAAAGAGAGCTATCTAGTCCTACTATTTTTAGAGAATCTTTTTCTTTTTTTTCTATATTCTTAATTTGTAGATGATAATAATTAATTAAATACTCCATATGTTCTTTTACAGTATTTAAATAATTGATTTTTTTGAATTTTTTATCTACTAGACTAATAATTTTATAGTAGTCCAAATGGTTTTCACTGTTTACTACTTGTTCATTTATTATAATATTTCCTTCTGGTAGTGATTCTAATTTTAAAATTTCTAATAACTCTTCATAGTCTGGACCAGAAATTCCTATCAGTTCTTCACTGGATAGTGTAGTAGAAAACTCCCAGTCTTTTGTTTTTATGTTTTCTAACATTACTTCCATATTGTATCAACCATCCTGTCCATATCTAATTCTACTTTTTCTACTACATTATAATCACGTAATTTCACAGATAAATCAATCATAAATGGTAACTCTAGCCCTATTTTATTTAATACATTGTCTTTTTCAATTATTGTTAAAGGATTTCCTTCTAACAAAACTTGCTTTTCGTCTATAATAATTAGATAATCACTTTCTAATGAAACATTTAAATTGCTTGTAGTCATAATAATTGTTACTTTTGTTTCTAATTGTAATGTTCTTAAAAGATTGATAATTTCCTTTTGTTCTTTTTCATCTAATTCCATACAAATATCATCTAGAAATAATATTTGAGGAGATGCTAACATTTTTTCTGCTAACAAAAGTTTTATTTGTATAAACTCTGAAGCACTATTGGGATCCTTTTTTTGAAATTTCGTTAATTTGTATTTTTTTATAATCTCCTTATAAGTTTCTTCTTTTTCTTCTTCAGTTTTTTTAAATAAATGAATCATATATTTTAGTTCTTCTTCGATTGTTTTAAATAGAAAAGTTGGACAATCTTGCGGAATAATAGTTCCTGTAATTTCCTTCCATAAATTTACTGGATACTCTTCTTCATACATTCCTAATAGTTTTATTGCTTCTTTGATTGGTATCTGTCCGCTTAATATTCTTATTAATGTAGTTTTACCGCAGTTATTTGCACCTGATATGGTTATAAACTTTCCTTGTTCTACTCGGAAGGAGATATTTTCAAACAAATCTGGATAATTTAAATTGATAACTTCTAATAATTCTTTCATATCGACCCTCCTGCTTTCTTTTATTATATACTACTGTGTCAAAAAAAACCAGTTATCTGGCTTTTTTCTTTTGTATTTTATAGGCACAACGTAGAAGAAATTTATCGCTTGCAAATCTTCCAAAAAATTTTGCACACTTCATTTTAAAACCTGGAATAATTAACATTTTATTTTTAAACATTTCATCAATAGCATATTTTGCAACATAAGTACTTTTTAATGGTTTTACTGCAAATTTTACTCCTGCTACTGTATTAAAATTGGTATCTACTGGTCCTGGACATAATACAGAGATATGTACATTTGTTTTTTTCTTTTTTTGTTCATACCATAGGGCTTCTGATAACTGGTATACATAAGATTTTGTTGCATAATAGGTACTCATCAAGGGACCTGGTTGAAAAGCTGCTGAAGATGCAACATTTAAGATATATCCAGAATTTCTTTTTTCCATATCTTTTAAAAATGCCTTGGTTAATATATGAACTGCTTTGATATTGGTATCAATCATATTTAGCTCTTGTTGTAAGTCTGTTGAGGAAAAATCCCCAAATATACCAAAACCAGCATTATTGATTAGAATATCAATATTTTCTTTTTTGGTTAAAACATATAATTCTTTTACTTTTTGTTCATTCGACAAATCTGCAACAATGATTGTTACTTTTGTAGGTAGGGCTTCTTGAATTTGTTCTAGCTTTTCTTTATTTCTTGCTACTAATATTAACTCACACTTTTTAGTAGCAAGATATTTTGCCATATCTAGTCCTATTCCTGATGATGCACCTGTAATTAATGCTTTCATACCAATACCTCTCTTTTCTGTTATTTTTATTATATAACATTTTCCTAGAAAAAAAAAGACACTGTGGTGTCTCCTTCTTATTTATCTTCTTTTTCAGCTTTCTTTGCAGGCTTTTTTTCTTCTGATTTCGCATTGTTAGCTTCATCTACTAATTTTAAAATTACCATTAACGAATTATCTCCGCGGCGTTCAGATAATTTTAAAATTTGAGTATATCCACCATTTCTGTTTTCATAACGTTTTGCTAAATCATGGAAAATTTTATCCACAACTTTTTTGTCATTATGTAGAAATGCTAATGCCTTACGACGTGAAACTAAATCTCCTTTTTTACCATAAGTAATCATCTTTTCAACAAACTTACGAACTTCTTTAGCTCTAGTTTCTGTAGTAGTAATACTTTCATTAATTACTACTTGCTTTGTCATAGTAGCTAGCATACTTCTTCTATGTTTGTTATCTACACCTAATTTTCTCATAGTTATTTCCTCCTTATATATTAGTCGTCATCACGTAGAACTAGACCCATATCTCTAATTTTGTCTAATACTTCTTTTAGAGATTTTTTACCTAGATTACGGATTTTCATCATGTCAGATTCACTCTTATTAACAAGATCTTGTAAAGTATGAATTCCTGCTCTCTTTAAGCAGTTATATGCTCTTACAGAGAAGTCTAAATCTTCAATAGAAGTCTCTAACGCTTTTACTTTTGGATCTTCAGTTTTCTCAATCATCATTCCGCTTACATCAGCAATTGATGATAAATCTGTTAAGATTTGGAAATGTTCAATTAAGATTCTTGATGCTAAAGCGATGGCTTCTTCTGGCTTCATAGACCCATTTGTCCATACGTCTAAAATTAATTTATCATAACTTTCATCTTGTCCCACACGAGCGCTTGCAACTTCATATGATACTCTTTCAATAGGAGAATATAATGAGTCAATAGCTATAACTCCTGCTTTTTTAATATCA
>CALVTC010000079.1 GCA_944359885.1 uncultured Bacilli bacterium
TAATTGTACAACATTTGAAAAATGAGCAATCCCAGTATCTACCTGGCTTTGCTCATTTTTGGTGTCAAAGAAAAGATGTAATTTTCAAAAATGCAATAACGATATTTTAATTTAAAATAAATTGACAAATAAGTTTACATTTTACAATCGATTAGCAATACTATTGCAACCAACTTGTGAAATAGCACTATCTGGAGTTGCTAGAGCGCCACTAGTACTATTAAATATTAAATCTGTTGGATCGTTACTATATAATTCTTCATAAGATTTATAAACAAGTCCACGATGAGCTCCACCATCCATAACCTCATCTAAAGTAACATAATAAACATATTGATTATTACCACTTGCATTAGGTTTATTGACAATAATTACATAAGAATTTGTCTTATCATAAGCACCACCATTAGGAGCATTTTCAAACTCAGAATTATCTAAATATTTTAACGACATAACCGTACACTCATTAGGTGCAGGTCGAAAAGAAGGATTTCCACGAAACTTATATTCTGCCAAAGACAATAACTTTTTAGCATCTTCTACATATGCATCCGCTTTACTATTATTTAAAATTCCCATAACATTAGGAACAGCAATTGCCATAATCGCCGCAAGAATTACCAAAGCTGCAAGTAATTCTACCAAAGTAAATCCCTTTTTATTTAGCCTCATCATAATCACCCTATCTTGATTATAGCATAAAACAGTAACGAAAAAATATATTTTTTTCAAATTGACACTCTAAACACAGATAAAAATATTTTACTAATAATCTTTATCATCATACTTTTAATTTAAAATTTTTTTCATATTACGAACTTCTGCCATAGTAGTACTTGTCTCTAACTCTGAATTAAATAAATAATCATAACGAAATAAAGAAAATCCCTGATACTGGCGTAAATTTCTAGTAAGTATTATTTCTCTCATAATAATATCATCATACTTCAACCATTCCTCACTCCCGCTTCTAGCAAAAGTATCAACAGCTCCTACTTTATAAAAAGCAAGTACTGGAAAAAGAGAAACTTCAGTCGCTATCCCTTCCCATTCCTCTAAAACAGAAACAAAAGCTTTTGTTTCATTATAAAAACCATAATAAATCTGTGGCATTAGATAATCTACATACTCACTACTACTCCCCCACAATTTAACATCGGCATAATGTTTTTGATAATTATTTTCAATATTACCATCTGGAGAAATAGCAAACAAAACATCATATTGACGACAAACATCATGAACTCTTCTAATTAAGTCATTAACTTGCATAAGACGAAACTCATCTATAGTAACATCAGGATTTTTCTCCTGATAAGCTTGAAAATCTTTAAGATCAATCTCATCATTAGGATAAAAGTAATCATCAAACATAATACCATCAACATCATAATGAGAAACAATCTCATCAACACCACCTACAATCAAGTCTTTAACTTCTTCTTTAGCAGGATTATAATAAACTCCACCTCCAACATAGACAACATCTGTATTTAAATAAGAATAAGCTGGGTTTTTATCAGAAATATCACTAATATCTTCATCTCCACGAATACGATAAGGATTAATCCAGGCAAACAATTTCATCTTCTTTTTATGACAATACTCTATAAAAACATCCAAAATATCATATCCAAAATCTTCTCCCTCTACACCACTAATAACCCCACTCCAAGGATAAATATCTGAAGAATAAATAGCATCACTAAAAGTTCGAACTTGAAGTAAAACCATATTAAACCCCAAATCATCAATATTAGATATCATCTGCTTGATTACTTTTTTTCCTTCATCCGCACTTTTTCCGCGTAAATAATTACCAAGTTCTATATAACTCACAAAAATACCACGATCTTCACTTTTCTTCTGAACACCAACAACCAGCTTATCTTCTTCCTGAAAAGAGGAAAACATAAAAAAACTAACAATTAAAAATAAAATAAAAATCCATATTTCTTTTTTCATACCATCACCATCTAAAAAATAGCATAAAAAAAGAAAAAAGATTGTCACTTTATTGCTTCTTTTCGAATTAAAAACAATCTATTTTTCTGATAAAACCCATAAAAAACATCTTCTAGGCGATAATTTTCTTGACGCAATGTCTTTTGCAACCAAGTGTTATCTTTTCCTATTTGATATAATACATCTTTCTGTACTTTTCCATCAATAATAACAGGAAGAGGATAAGTACGATTCTTATCATCGTCTTTCTTAAAAACTGAAAGCTTTCCACTAGTTTCTAAGATTGCATAATCAACCTCTTCAATAGACTTAATTCCACGACTACGCAACTGTACAAGTAAATCATCTAAATTATATCTTTGCTGCAACATTTCTTTAAAATTTACTTTCCCACGTTCAATAATTACAGAAGGATCACCATCCAAAATACTACGAATCGTAGAATTTTTTAATGAAATTCTAGAAATAACTACCTGAATAATAACGAGCGCAACAATAGGAACAACAGACAAAAACATATTTTGTTTATAGTTATCAATAGAAATTGCCGCAATCTCTGCTATAAAAATAGAAACAATCAAATCCATAATAGAAAGTTCTCCAACTTCTCTTTTTCCCATAATACGATAAATTACCATAATCAAAAAGTAAAAAAATAAAGTTTTACCAAGTACAATAAAATAAGACATATCATCACCTAGTAATAGTTTAAATCATTTCATAAATTTTATACAAAAACATACAATGAATTGAGGTGTGCTATGGAATTAATAAAAAAATATTCATTTCGTTTTTTATATACGATCCTATCAATCACAATCTGTCTTTTAATACTAACAACATTTTACCATTTTAACATGATATCATCTAATATTTATCAATTATTAAAACTAATAATATTATTAGGAAATATTTTAATTAGTGGAATCATTCTAGGAAAAAAAGCAGCTAGTAAAGGATATTTAGAAGGAGTAAAATTAGGAGTGTTTTTCATTCTTCTTTTTACAATCGCAACTCTACTAACAGCACAAGAACTAAAATTAAAAATGCTTTTATATGATGGAATTATTCTAATAACCGCAATCCTTGGAGGCATGATTGGAATTAATAAGAAAAAATAGACAAAACTAAAATTCTATATTACAATAACATCGAGGTGATAATATGCCAAAATGGGCAAAAGCATTAATCGGGGTGGTTGCTGTTGTAATCGTTTTAATCATTGGGTTCTTGGTTTATACAAATGTTGCATTTATCAGCAAAGATGAAGTAAAAGAACGCCTTGCTGAGCACATTAACCTAGATGAAGATGATATCTATTTTGAAAATATTGCTTTAGAAATGGATAGCAATCAATATGAAGTAGACTTTTACTACAACAACAACGAATATGAAGCAAAAATAGATGCAAAAGAAGGGAAAATAATCTATACAGATTATCCAATAACAAACACCAATAACCAAACAAATAGTACTACAGAAAACAACACATCAACAGAAGAAATAACATTAGAAGAAGCAAAAGAAATTGCTCTAAAACACGCAAACTTAGATGAAGATACTTTAACATTAGTAAAAGAAAGAGAAGAAGTAGATGATGGTAGAAGTTACTACGAAATAGAATGGAAAGACACAACTTATGAATATGACTTTGAAATCTCTAAAACAGGTGAAGTATATCAATACGATAAAGATAGATTATATGACTAAAAGGCCTAAAGCCTTTTTTATTTTACACACATATCATGCAATAACAACAGTACCATTACTTCCTAATTTATCTTGTATCCAACTTCTTGATACCTCATCCTTAACTATAACAGTTAAATTAGATGTAGAATTAAACATATATTCATAACTAGTAGCATTAAACACTGCACTTCGCATATCCAAAGTTTCTAAATTACTACAACCATCAAACATTGAACTCATATTAGTTACTTGACTTGTATCAAACATACTCAAATCTAAACTAACTAAATTATCACAAGCATTAAACATATTTCTCACCGTTGTAACATTACTAGTATCCCAATTTTCTCCAAAGGTAATACTTTCTAAGGCACGACAAGAAGCAAATGTAGAATACATATTAGTAACATTAGAAGTATTCCAATTGCTTACATCTAATGAAGTTAGTTCGTAACACTGAGCAAACATCCATTGCATATTGACTACATTTGAAGTATCAAAACCATTTACATCTAGACTTGTTAAATCATTACATGAAG
>CALVTC010000080.1 GCA_944359885.1 uncultured Bacilli bacterium
TTTGGATATACAACAATCAAAAAATGAGTTAGCCCTTATTTTATTTAGGTTAACTCATTTTTGCTGCCAAACTCAAGCTATATTTTAATATTATTTGCAATAAAATCGACTGGCTTTAAGTATAAAATCGAGGAATTTATTAAAAAAAGATTTTATAATTAGTCAAATTTTTAGTCAGATATAAAATACATAAAAATGAAATATTAACATTAAAAAAATGATATCGTTATCTTTTATTTCTTCTTTTAAGAGTCCTATATTGTAGAGTATTGTCTATTATAATTAGTCAAAAAATTAGTCAAAGCTAATGCTCCTTTTATAAAATAAAGAAAAATCTCAAAGCATCTACCTTTATGAAAAAATTCTTGTGATAAAATTAAATATCTTTATAAATAAAAAGTTCTAGTATTACCTAGAACCTTTTTTGTTTATAGTATTTCTTCTTCCAGTTTATAATCAATCATTTTTATATCATAAATTAATTTCATTTCTTCGATTGACATGGTTGACTTTTTAATATTATTAATTAATGATACAATTCCTACCGTTTGTATTTGTGTATCAATATTATCTGGAGTTATTTCATCTTTACTTAGATTAATACCTAATAGTTCATACTTTTCAGAAAATACTTCTGCAATATCATAATCTAATAGTACCGTAATCTTTCTAAGAAAGTCTGCATTAGGATTAAAGATAAATTCTAAATATTTAGACACATAATCTGATAAATTAAAGTCTGTATCTACATCTTTAAACTTTTCTACCATTACTTTTTCTAAGTAGGAGTAAGAACTAACGCTTACAATCAAAGCATCATAGATACTACTTCCCTCATTTAAATAAGAAGCAATTTTAACATCTATTTCTAATGCTTCTAATTCTTTATATAACTCATTTAATTTGTTAATTTGTTCTTTTATTTTTACTTTTAGTTCTCCTGCTTTTGTCATGTTTTTTCTAGCTAAAAAGCCAATACCATTTGCTTTTAAATATTCTTTATATAACTTTTCTCTTGTTCTTTCTTCCGTTTGAATTTCTTTTTCTTTTGCTTCATACTTTGTTTTTGCTTCTTCTTTTTTCTTATAGCGCTCTATAATGTCTTTGATAATACTTTCATATCGATAATATTGTTTTAAAATATCTAGATGTCGTGCTAGAGCAATACTTTCTATATCAAACTTTTCTTGTTCTTCTTGTGTTAATTCTTTGTAAGTTTCTTTTATTACTAATTGATTAAAGCTTTTATTTCTAAGAGGAGCATCTGACATATAGTCATCAATATTTTTAGTCTTACCTAGAAATTTTTGTAAATTATAGAATTCATCTTTTTCTTTTTTAGTATCCAATTCTAATCTTTTCTGTTGATAGATAGCTTCTATGTTTTCTTTCGTGACATTATATTTTTCTAATAAACTTTTTCCTGTTTCTATATTATATTCTTTTAATTTATTATAATTTTTCTTAATAATAGAATATAAATTTCTTTCTAAATGCATAATCAATTCTGGACACTCCCAGTATATTTCTTTAAAACATTCTTGCATGATGTCATTTAAATTTTCTTTATCTTTATTTTGAAAGAAATTAGTCATATATGTTAATGTAAATGGACTATAGGTAAAATCTTCTATCGTTAAATTTATTTTAGCTTCTTCCATCTTTTTGATAAATTCTAGCAAGCTATTATTAATAGTATCTAGAGAAGAGGCTGCTTGTTCTGAGAACTTATACAATATTTGAGCTAATCCTAATTTCATTTCCAAAGATACTTTATCATTTATATATGGTATTATATCTAATAACGTTTTTAGTTTTTTTTCTTCCTGTTCATATTCTTCTGTTTTATCTTTTGGAAATTTATTTTTTACATAATTATCCAGTTCTATATATACATCTTTTTGATAACCTTTGAATTTCGGTAATTCTTTTTTTATATAAGCATTTCGTTCTTCTACTGCCTTTTTATGAAATTTTTCTTTCATTTTCTTTGTTCCTGTTGTTGTTTCTAGTGGAAAATTGTTGATATGATTTTCGTTTATTTCTATTTGTTCTTTGATTTTAACTTGTTGTTCCTGAGTCATCTTTTTCTTCCTCACTTATTATATTATTTTCTAAAAAACGAATATGCTTTTCTATTTGTTGGTATAGTTCTAATAATTCTTTCGTACTCTCCATGAAACCCTCCTATATTTTAAAAGGCCTTCTTTGAAGGCCTAATTTTTATTAATTTGTATCTGTTGCATTTTCCATAGAACTAAATTCTAAGTTAAATAATAAGTCTCCTCCAGATGCGTTGTTTTCACAGTCAACATCTTGACCTTCTACCCACATATAAACTCTTACTTTAGTAACACCTGGTTCTAAAGTGAATAAGCTAAGATATTGTGTTGTTGGAATTCCTGCTTGTGGTGATCCTAAGATGAAACTATCCATTTGAGCAAAATAAGTAGAATCTGTTGAATTAGCAACTACTCCAGGATCTGCAATATCAGCTTTTACTCCGTAGTAACTGATTGGAGTAGCACCAGTTTGTTGAGTTGTAATTTGATATGTACTTTGTGCATTTTGTACAGCTGCTGCAGTATGAACATCATTATTTGGTTCCCAGATTTTAATACCAGTGTTGTCAGTTGCTTTTAATAGTTGAATTACGTCCTCTGGATCTGATCCAGCATCAGCGTGTCCTTGTGGTACAAATGCAACACGAGCTGCATTTTGAATTGCTGTATTGGTATCACCATTTACTACGTTAGAACCTGATGTTAAATAAATTGGTGTTTCTGTGTTTACTTGAAAGAATAAATCAAATGCAATAAAGTTACCAGTAGAACCAGCAGTTTCTGTTTCTTGATCTGCAGTTAACATTAAAGTATCTGATCCTTCTTGACTTGCTAGAGTACCTTTAAACATTTTCATAAATCCAGTACCTGTATCTATTTCTGCTGCAGTTGACATAGGTTCAATAGATTGAGCTGGCACTTGATTTACAGCGGTTTGATATGTTGTTCCTGCTGTATTGATATCATTCTTATTTACTGTTGTTTTCCAGTTTTTAGCATCTACTGAAATTTGTAAACCAGCAGATGTTGATACATTAACATCTAATTCGTCTACACTAACAATTCTATTGGCAGTAAACCATGTATAAGTTGATGCAGTTAATACAACACCAATAAATAGAATTAGAAGTAATGATAATAATATTTTTCTTTTTTTCTTTTTATTTTGTTCTCCTTTTTTCATTCTTTCTCACTCCTTATTTTTATTATGCAATATGTTCTTCTGTAAAATCCATATGCATTTTAATTTCTCCACCTAGTAGGGCATTATTGCATTCTGGATCGTCTCCTTCAATCCATATTACGACAGTATAACGATCCTTTGCTCCGGGTTCCATATTTTTTCTTTGTTCCAGTACAGCAATATCTTTGGACACAAATTTTTTAGTTCCTGGTTCTTTTTTCTTTGTCGCCTTGCTTTTTTTTGCATAGACTGTAGGTTCTCCATTTTGATAGATCATAATTCTAATTGCTTCATCTACATCTTTTACTGTATCATCAATGTCGATTTCATACCAATAGTGAACTTCTTCTTCTCCAGCATTTACAACATAGAATGTATAAGCAATGTAATTATCTCCATTATGAGCACCAGTTGCTTCTGTATCAATATCTTCAGGAAGCCATTTAATTGAAATGTTATCCATGTAATCTATGGTGTCTGCAGATAATTTTCTTGTTTTGGATTCTAACTTACCATCTTCTGATAAAAATATATTTTTTCTATTCGATAAATTTTTATCCAATGTAACGGTAAATCTCCCACCGTCATAGACGATGTATAGGAATAAATAAACAATGGATAAAAATATAATCAATAGAAGTAGTGCTATTTTTATCAGTTTGGAAATGAGTTTTTTCCTATAAACTCTTTTTGCCTCAATATTTACTGTTCTCACTGCCATTTTTATCACCACTTGTTTGTTCTTTCTAGTACATAACTATGCTCCCTTTCCTACTATGTCATATCTATTTTATCTTGTTTTTTATGAATTGACAAGAGAGTTTTTATTTGAGTTTCGGTTTTTTACAGAAAATTTATATAAGGTCATAATAACTTTTAAGGTTCTGATAAAATTCTTCAA
>CALVTC010000081.1 GCA_944359885.1 uncultured Bacilli bacterium
ACCTCGGTGACATATAATATTAGCGTTGGGACATTTTCGCAAGTTAACACTTAAGACATTATCATAAATTAATCATAGGAGTTAAATTAATTAACTCTTTTTTATTGACAATTTTTTTTTAATGTATTATTCTATTTTTATCTTTGAAAGCCAAATGAAAGACCATAATGTAATTAGCTCTTATATTAGTGATTTGGGGATAGTGGGAACTCAATTATAATCTAGTTATATTCCTAGCTTTCTAGGTGAAGTTTTACTTCCGGTGTTCTTACATCGTTAAATAATTAAGCAATAAAGGATGGTACCGTGCATAAGCACTCCTTTGGTATCATTCTTTTTATTAGGAGGAATTTTATGAAAAATGATGCAATAACAAGTAGAGATGTAGATTTTGCTAAGTGGTATACTGATGTTGTTAAGGCAGCGAAACTATGCGATTATTCTAATGTTAAGGGTTGTATGGTAATTGAAGCAAATGGATATGCTTTATGGGAAATGATGCAACGTGTTTTGGATAAAATGCTTAAAGAAAGTGGACATCAAAATGTTTATATGCCATTACTAATCCCTGAAAATTTATTGAAAAAAGAAGGAGAACTAGTTGAAGGATTTGCACCCGAGGTTGCTTGGGTCACGTATGGTGGCGCTAAGGAATTAGAAGAAAGACTTTGTATTAGACCAACTAGTGAAACGTTATTTAGTGACTATTATAGTCATGTTGTCAAGTCTTATCGAGATTTACCAATAAAATATAATCAATGGTGTAGTGTTGTAAGATGGGAAAAGACTACTCGACCTTTTTTGAGAAGTAGAGAGTTTTTGTGGCAAGAAGGACATACTGTTCATGCTACTCAAGAAGAAGCTGAGGAAGAAACACGGTTGATATTAAATCTTTATAAAAAGTTTTTTGAAGATTATCTTGCTATTCCTGTTATTACTGGTCGAAAGACAGAAAAGGAAAAATTTGCTGGGGCAGAGTATTCTTTAACGTTGGAGGCTCTTATGTATAATGGAGTTGCTTTGCAATCTGGTACAAGTCATTATTTTGGGCAAAAGTTTTCTAGAGCATATGATATTAATTTTGCTAATAAAGAAAATAAGTTGGAATATGCATATCAAACTTCTTGGGGTGTTACTACTAGAATGATTGGAGCTTTAATTATGGTCCATAGTGATGATTTTGGTTTGGTATTACCTCCAAAGATTGCTCCTATGCAGGTAGTAATTGTTCCAATTGGTAATGTTTTTGATAAGGTTAATGAGGTTTATCAAGCATTAAAGGATAGTCATATTTCGGTATATGTAGATGATTCTAAGAAGTCACCTGGATTTAAATTTAAAGAAGCAGAAGTAAATGGTATTCCTGTTAGAATAGAAATCGGTGAACGTGATTTAAAAAAAGGTGTATATACGGTTGCTAGGCGTGATACACAAGAGAAGATGGAAGTTGCAGAAGATATAGATATTGTCAGTTATGTTAATCAGTTGATGGATGATATTCAAACTAATCTTTACGAAAGGGCAAAGATAAGACGTGATGCAATGACTTATGAAGTACAAACAGTAGAGGAAATGAGCGAAATTGTTCAAAATCATCCTGGTTTTATGATTGCTGATTGGTGTGGTGAAAAGCAATGCGAAGAGTCTTTAAAAGATGTAGATGGTATTAAGTCTAGATGTATATTAGAGAATGAAAAACCTACTCATCCATGTGTTGTATGTGGAAGAGAGGCAAAATATAAAGTAGTTTGGGGAATTCAGTATTAATTTATTTTTTCTTAATGATGGAGGTATTTATGAGATTAAAGAATAATTATTTTCTTACTTTAAAGGAAGATGTAAAAGGTGAGGAGTCTGTTAGTGCCAATTTATTAGTTCGCGCGGGAATGATTAAGAAAGTAGGTAGTGGTATTTATGCTTTTTTGCCTTTAGGTCTTAGAGTCCTTAAAAAAATTGAAGATGTTATTAGAAAAGAAATGGATGCTATTTCTTCTAATGAGTTGGTAATGCCTAGTATTCTTCCAGAAGAACTTTATGAAAAAAGTGGTCGACTTAAGGCGTTTGGTGATGATATGTTTCGTTTATCTGACCGTTATGATAGACGTTATGTACTTGGACCTACGCATGAAGAGTTGTTTGTTGAAGTAGCGAAAGATGTTATTCAATCTCATAAAGACATGCCTCTTAGTTTATATCAAATTGCTAATAAGTATCGTGATGAACCTCGAAGTCGTTATGGTTTGATTCGCACAAGAGAATTTATTATGAAAGATGCGTATACTTTTGATAAGGATGAGGAGGATTTAGATAAGTCTTATCAGAAAATGTTTTGTGCTTATCATAAAATATTTCAAAAGATAGGTCTTGATTATGAAGTGGTACGGGCAGATACTGGTTCTATGGGTGGAAGTTTATCAGAGGAGTTTCAAGCAATTTGTGATATTGGAGAAGATGTATTAGTTATTTGTAATGATTGTGGTTATGCTACTAATATTGAAGTTTGTGAGTGTAGGGATGCTGATATACTTTCAGATGATGTGGAAAAAGAAAAGGAGTTATTGTATACTCCTAATGTTGGGACGATTCAGGATTTATATGAATATTATCAAATTGAACCTACTAATACAGTAAAAACTCTTATTTATAAGGTTGATGGATTGTTTTATGCTTTTTTAATTAGAGGTGACAGAGAATTAAATGAGTCAAAGATTACGAAATTATTAAATGCTCGTGAAGTTTTATTGGCAACACCGGATGAAGATGAGAAAATCACTCATGCGCAAGCTGGGTTTGCTGGACCTATTGATTTAGAAATACCTGTTATTATTGATTCAGAAATTTTATCTATGAAAAATTTTTTGGTTGGTGCTAATAAGTCTGATTATCATTATATTAATGTTAATTTAAAAGATTTCTTATATGAACGTGTAGCTGATTTGCGTATGGTTGCTGAGGGTGATCATTGTCCGTGTTGTGGTGGAACATTGATGTTTAAAAAAGGTATTGAGGTAGGTAATACGTTTAAACTTGGTACCAAGTATTCTGATGCTTTGGAATTATATTATACGGATCAAAATAATGAGTTAAAACCTGTTGTGATGGGATGCTATGGTATTGGTGTTGCTAGAGTTTTAGCTGCTTATGTTGAGCAACATCATGATGATCGGGGAATTGTGTTTAATAGTCTTCTTTCTCCTTATGATGTTTGTATTGTTATTGTTAATATGAAAGATTTATCTCAGGTATCCCTTGCGGAAAAAATTTATGAAAAATTACAGAAAATGGGTATTTCTGTTATGTTAGATGATAGAGATATTCGTGTTGGTGTTAAATTTAAAGATATGGATTTAATTGGTATTTGTCATCGTATTACAGTAGGAAGAGGAGCAAGTCATGGTGTCGTTGAATATAGAAAACGTGATAGTTTACAAACGATAGAAATAGAAGAAGATAAAATTTTAGATTTTCTTTCATAATAAAACCTCTATCTTTTGATAGAGGCCTTTTCTTATTTACAAGTCATTCCAGTATCTTCTAGTTGTGATTTTACTGCATCATATGTATTTTCTGCTGGATCAAATCCAAGTTCTTCTTTTTGATCTTCTGTAAGTTGTTCAAAGTTTGCGCCAAGACTGGCTGTTACTTTGTTACCAGATGATTTTACATCTACATCGATTCCACTATCTTCGAAACTAGAAAATTGTTCTTCTAATGAGCTTACTAATAAATCTGTATATGATGCATATTCATCTTCTACATTCATATCAATTGTTGCGTCAAATTTAGTTGCAACATCATCTTTAAATGATACATTCATTTGCATAGTCATAGTTGCTCCAGTTTCTTCTTCTGTCATTGTGCAAACTAATGTTTTACTACCTCCGCATCCAGTTGATAATAGCAATGCTACACCTGCTAGGGTTCCCAACAATACTCTCTTTTTCATGTTTACCTCCTTTTCTTTACTATATAATATATTTTAGAAAATGGCAAGGAATATCTTCTATTAGAATTCATTTTGTAAAATGAAAAAGTAAATTCCAGTTTCAATATGTTAGACGAGAATTTAGTCTTACATAAAAATCCAGTTAAGAT
>CALVTC010000082.1 GCA_944359885.1 uncultured Bacilli bacterium
TGTTCGTGTGTCAACTATTTTTTATCAAGTTTTCAAATTTGTATTTTAGACAAGCAAATTCCTTATTAACAAAAAAATTATCAAAAAACTTGATAATTTTAACTCATACTACATTAGTCTCCTTTTAACCAATTCCAGGATAACATAATCTCCTAGAATACTACCTACTTTTATTCCTAACTCTTTATAATTTCTATCAATCCAGAGAGCTTCTTTTATTTCATTATTACACTGTATTTCTCCTTTTATTGTTGCAAGATAAGAAATAACTTGTAATTGTCGATTAGAAAAAAAACGCAATATCCTGATAAGTCCCGAGATATTTTGTATCTATAAGCTGAACACTTAACTCTTCCAGTAGTTCTCTCTTTAATGTCTCAAAATCAGACTCACATCCTTCTCGTTTACCACCAGGAATAATACACTATGTCTACCATAATTTTTTCTTTGAACTAATATTTTTTTATCTTTCAAAATGACTCCTCCAACTTTATCTATCATATACACCTCTATTGAAACGTAATTTTATTTGCTTCTTCTTGTTGCAATATTTTTGATAGCACCCAGCGATTATTTTTTGTTCTAGTAAATTTCCAAAATTCTACGAATGACGTATGATGAGTAGTTCCACTTACTATTTCTTTTGTTTCTGTATTGATTATATAATCAATCATATTACCTTTTATGTAAAACCAAATTAAATCTTTACTATCATCTTCATCATCATGAATTGAGATTGGTTTTACATTTCGTAGTTTGATTTTTTTTAAAATATTCTTTCGTTTTCTTACTTCCATCCATTCTAATTTACTTTGAAAATTTTCATATAGTTCTTTTGTCATATAATCTTTTGCTTTTTGCATATTCCCTTCAGCCCAAGATTTTTGAATGATATAATAGGCATCGATTACTTGTCTTTCTATATTTTTATAATTCCATGTAATATCTTTATCATCTAACATGCGCATATAGCGTTTGCTATTAAATGAAGAACGTAGTACTTTTAGATACAAAACGATAGTTCCTATAAAAAGTAAAACAACCATAATAATTGCGCTTAAGATATTAGATATTACTCCACCGGTTCCATACCCTCTTGTATTTGATGAGTGATGAGATCCACTACTGGAACTTCCACTTGATGATCCTCCAGAACTTCCACCCCCACCAGCACGAAGAGATGTCACTTGGTTTGACGATATTTCTTTTGCGTGGACTTCTCTTGGAGCAGCTAAGTTTAAGTGTATTGGAACAATAAAAATTAACGCGATAACAAAAACTATTATTTTACTATTAAATAGTTTATCTATTTTATTCATTCTCATCACCTTTTTGTTTATTTTGTAATCTTTGTTCTAAATTCAGTAGATACTCTTTTTTATCTATTCCTCCAGCATAACCTGTTAAACTTCCATTAGACCCAATAACTCTGTGACACGGAATAATAATAGAGATAGGATTATGACCTACTGCACCACCGATTGCCTGAGAAGACATAGAGTTTTTACCTAGCCTTTTCGCAACTATTTTTCCTAATTCCTTATATGTCATGGTATTGCCATATGGAATATTTAATAATTCTTGCCACACTAGTTGTCTAAAAAATGTTCCCTTTGGTTTTAACGTTAAATCCTTAATGCTTGGATTTTCTCCTGCAAAATAAGAATTTAACCACTCTTCTATTTTTTTAAATATTTCTAAATTATCATTTTTATTTAATTCTTTGGGAAAACCATCCATAAAGTATTTTTGACCAACTATAAAAAGGCCTGTTAGGTATTTTCCATCACTTACTAGAACTAAATTCCCTATGGGAGAAATTACTACTTTTGAGTACATTTTTATCCCTCTATTCAATATTACAATATCATATTTTAAATTGTTAGTAAACTTTATAATTTATTGATACTGTCTAAATTTCTATGTTTTCTCATATTTACTTTAGCTAACTTAAGATAATTTCCAAGTATTCTATTAAAACAAGATAAACTCTCTTTCTTTTTTAAATAGTAATTATAGACAAGTGACTACAACTAATTTTTTTGAATCAATTTGATCTGACTAATGGTAAGATACAAATGGAAATGAAAAGCTTTATACATAATATTTTCTCCGCATGCGAACATCATACAACACATTTGTTCGTATATCAACTTTTTTTATCAAAGTTTAAAATTTGTATTTTAGAAAAATATAAAAAAACAGTTAACCTAACCGTTTTTTTGCTAGAAGTTTATTATTTTCCTTTTCATCCGGGATTATTTTCTCCTCTGTTGCCAAGCTTATTATATGATTCATCAATTGGTTGATATCTTCTTTATATGATAGAAGCACTTTTTTTGTTGTTTGATTTATTTCTTCTTCTGTTATATCTAGAAATTTAGAGATTTCCTTAGTAGAAAAAAATTTGTTATCAATATATCCTAATTTTAATGAGATGATAACTAAATCTTTAGGAGCTAGTTTTGTCATTCTTTTTTCAAGAAGTGGAGTTCTTAACATCAATAATTCGTTGTCAGTATCTTCTGGAAGTTGTTCAATAGATGTTTTCTGGTCTTCTATACTACTTTCTTCTGTTTCTTGTAGAGATAGTTTTTCTTGATGTTCTTCTATACTTACTTCTTTTGAATCTTCTCTCTGAATAGAATTATTTTGTAAAGAGTGGTCTTGTAAAGTTTTTTCTGTTTGTTCTTGATTTAAAATTTCTTCTTCTACAAGATTTTCTTCTGTACTTATCTCTTCTTTTGTATTCTTTTCTGATTCGTTTTCTGCATTTATATCTTCTGTTAAATATTCTGTTTGTTCTTCCTCTACTTCTATATTTTCTTTCGAATTATTTTCTTGTAAGGAATCTTCCATTAAAATTTCGATTTCTTCTAATCCTAAAAGTTCTTCTTCATCGTATTCTTCTTTACTGTCTTCCTTGATATCATCATCTATATCTAAGCTGTTTTTGTCTTCTTTGTTGGTATCAACATTTTCCTCAATATTTTCTGTTCCCATTCTATTTTGAGAGTTATTATTTTCTTCGATGGTTTTTGTTTCTACTTTTTTGTCATCTATTAACTCTTCTTTTTTATTTAATAAATTCGCTTGATCCATCTGTTGATTTATTAATTCTATTTCTTGTCTTAATTTCTTTACTATTGTATTATAGAAATATTGATTTTCTGTGGGAGTTACATTTGCTTCCTTGGGACTATTTAGATCTCCACCATAACGATTTTGTAATATCCTTTGCTCTTTTTCCGTTAATTTTAATATTGCGAGATCGACAATATTCTTTGGTTTGTTTAATGTTTGATAAATTGTTTTTCTTGCCTTCATTTGTTTTCCTCTTTCTTAATATTATTTTTACAGACCATCCGAAAAATTAGTAAAAACCTCTCTTTGCAATTGTGGCATTCCATATTTTTCTTTACCTAGGTGAATAGCTTTTATTAAAAAGGCCATGTTTTTAGCTAGATTTCTCATTGTTTGTAACCCTTCAAAATCTTTTTCTACATCTTTTTCGTTAGAACCATGTACTTCATTCCAGTAAGTACTTGATACGATTGGCATGTTTGAAATTCCAAAGTATTTATTTATTTCGTCATATGCTGAAGTAGATCCTGCCCTTCTAGATGAGATTATGCTTGCACCTACTTTCATGGATTTATCAAAATGTGTGCTGAAAAATAAGCGATCTAGAAATGATAAAATTGTCCCATTAGCACCTGCAAAATATACTGGTGTTCCGATAATTAGACCATCTGCTTGTTCGAATTTTGGAGCTATCTCATTTACTAAATCATCAAAGATGCATTTATTTGTTTTAGTGCAAGTCCTACAAGCAATACATCCTCTAACGGATGAGTTTCCTATTACAATAGTTTCTGTTTCTATTCCTTCTTGATGTAGTGTTTCTTCTACTTCTTTTAATGCTCTAGCAGTACAACCATTTGCTCTTGGACTACCATTTAAAATCAGAACTTTCATACTTAACTAACATTCCTTTCTATCGTCCTTTCAGTCCTCTGAAAGGCACAAATTGAATTGAAAATAAATAA
>CALVTC010000083.1 GCA_944359885.1 uncultured Bacilli bacterium
ATTTCTTTGAATGCTATTCCTAATTATTTTTCAAAAACTATTGATACTTTAATATTAGTTGATAAAATAAAAGTAATTACTACAAAAAAAGGGGATAAGATGGCATTTCTTACTGGTAGTGATGAGACTGGGACAATGGATTTTACTTTGTTTCCTAAAGTTTATCAGTTATATGAAATTGAAAAAGGGGATTTGTTAAAGATTCGAGGTACTGTTGAGAGACGTTTGGATCAGTATCAGGTCGTAGTTCAAAAAATAAAGAATTTAAAAGATAAGGAGGATTCTGATTATGAAGAGAACAAAGAAAGAAAAGATAATATTTAAGAATAGAGAGTATGTTTATAGTATTGCTTGTTTTTTATTGATGATTGATCAACTTGTTAAGTTATTGGTTCGTTCTAAGGTGCCTTTATTAGATGAGGTGGAAGTTCTCCCTGGTTTTTTTTCTATTTATCATATAAAGAATAGTGGAGCAGCTTTTAGTCTTTTTAGTGGATCGACTCTTGTATTAATTATTCTTAGTATTTTAGTTCTATTTTTTCTTCATTATTATGTTTTAACCGAGGAACATATGACAAAGTGGAGAATTTTTGGATTTGGTATTGTAATTGGTGGTATTATTGGAAATTTGGTTGATCGTATTTTATATGGAGCAGTAATTGATTATTTATCTTTTCATTTCTTTGGTTATGATTTTCCAATTTTTAATATTGCTGATATTGGTATTACGTTTGGATTTTTAATTATTGCCATTGGCATTCTTAGGAGGGATAGTAATGCATTTCGAAGTCAAAGTAATGACGGGGCAAGAAGGAAAGAGAATTGATTCTTATTTAGCTTTGGAACTTGATGTTTCTAGAAGTAAAGTTCAGAAGTTGATTCGGGAAGAAAAAGTTACTGTAAATGGAAAAGTAATTTCTAATAATTATGTTACGAAAGAAGGAGATGTCATTATTGTTAATGACGAGTTAAATTATGAAGTTACTGTTGTTCCTGAAGATATACCGTTGGATGTTTTTTATGAAGATGATGATTTGCTTGTAATTAATAAACCGAGTGGAATGGTTGTACATCCAGCTCCTGGACATTATACAAAAACTTTGGTAAATGCTTTGTTATATCGATTTCAACTATCTCATGAAAAAAGTCTTCGACCCGGTATTGTTCATCGTCTAGATAAAGATACAAGTGGATTGATGTTAGTTGCAAAAAATGATAAGACACATGATATTTTGGCAAAGATGATTGCTGATAGGGAAGTAAAGAGACATTATTTAGCAATTGTTGATGGTGTGATTAAGCATGATACTGGTACGATTGATGCACCAATTGGAAGAGATTCTAACAATCGTCAGAAGATGGCCGTTACCGATGTTCATGGGAAGAATGCAATAACACATTTTAGAGTATTGGAGGCATTCTCTAATTATTCTTTGGTAGAGTGTATTTTAGAAACGGGTAGAACACATCAAATTCGTGTCCATATGGCTTATATTGGTCATCCTGTTGCTAATGATCCGATGTATGGTCATGGTAAGGCAACAGAGTTTGGCCAGATGTTGCATTCTAAAAGTATTCAGTTTCTTCATCCTACGACTGGTAAGAAGATGTATTTTGAAGCTGAACCACCAAAAGAATTTTTAGATTTTTTGGAAATATTGCGTAAAAATGAAAAATAAATGCTTGCATATTAAAAAAAAATATGTATACTAGTAGTTGTTGGGAGTGGGTTCTTATGGTGAGAACTTATCTACAATTAAATATTTAAAGCAGTACTTATGAGGCTTTTGCGCCCTTTGTACTGCTTTTTTTATTATGAGAAATGGGGGATATTTTTGAAAACATTAACAAAAGAAGAAGAAATATTAAGAGATTTATATTTGAGAGATTTAGCTTCTGGAAAGGTGTCTGGTTCATTAACTGGAAAAGCTAGTGTTGATAAACCTTGGTTAAAGAGTTATCCAGAAGAAGCAATTACTGATGAGTTAAAAAATCAGACTATTTATGAATATTTAAAAAGTTCTATTAGTGATGAACCTAATTGTGTTTTGGTTAATTATTTTGGAAGAGAAATTACAGCTGGTGAAATTTTAGAAAATATTGATAGAACAGCAGAGTATTTTTCTAAGATAGGTGTACTTGCTCATGATAAAGTTGCACTTGCTCTTCCTGGTTTACCAGAGGCAATTTATTGTATTTATGGGTTAAATAAACTAGGTGCTGTTGCGGTTAATATCGATCCTAGGTTAAATGTTGAAGATTTAAAGAGAGATATTGAAGCAAGTCGATCAAAATTTTTTGTGGGAATCGATAGTACGTCATCTAAGATTAAAATTGTTAGAGGCCAATATCCATTAACAGATGTTATGATTTTATCTGCTTTGAGGTCAGCACCTAGTAATTCTTTAAAGATGAGGCTGGTAAAGGGTTTATCTAAAATGATGGAGATTAAAGATGGAAACTTTGTTTTTAATCGTGTTCATAAATATGGTAAAATCCATAATTCTAATTTTGTAGATTCTATAGCTTATCAAAATGTGGAAGATACGCCTGATTTAGCTGTTATTGTTCATACGGGTGGTACTACTGGTATTCATAAAGGTGTAAAAGTTAGTAATCATGCTTTGAATCGTACGGTTCATGATCATAATTATATTGTCGATGATGTTGTTGAAGTAGGAGACTCTATTTATAATCCACTTCCACCATTTATGTCTTATGGTATGACAACACTACATTTAGCATTGTGTAAGAAATTATATATGTATATGGTTCCTGCTGTTAGTTTAGATAAATTTGGTGATGAGATAGCAAGATTACAACCGAATATTATCTATGGTGGACCTATTCATTATAAAAAAGCGAAAGAAAGTGCTTTGTTAAGAGAAAAAGGGTTAGCTAATACTAAGGTTATTGTTTCTGGTGGAGAGAGAGTTGGCATCAATGAGGAAAGAGAGAATAATAAGTTTTATTTAGGATTAGGTGCTCATGATGAAATTTATAATGGTTATGGTGCTTCCGAGTTATGCGGTGTCTTTAGTGTAAAGAAAGGTAGTAAAAATAGTGAGGGAAGTGTTGGTTATCCTTTCCCACATAACAATGTAAAGATTTGTGATTTTGAAACTGGTGAAGAAGTTCCTTACGGAAAAGATGGTGATGTCTTTTTATCTGGTGAGGGGATGATGTTAGGGTATACTAATGAAGAAGAGACAAGAAAAGCCGTTCATGATGGGTGGTTTGCATCTGGAGATATTGGTCATATGAATGAAGATGGTGAGTTATTTATTACAGGTAGAAAGAAAAGACAATTTGTATCTGGAGTAGATAAAGTATATATTCCAATTGTAGAAGATGTTATTGAATCCATTCCTGAAGTTAATAAGTGTGTTGTTGTTGGCGTTAGTGATGATGAACTAAGGAAAGTACCTTATGCTTATATTGAATTAAAAAGTGAACTTCAAGGGAATGGTTTTGAGGGAATTGTTGAAGAAAAAATTAAAAATATTGGAAAAGAATTACTTCCTGAGACTTCTATACCAAAATATTTTAATTATCATTCACCAATTGTATATACTGGTAATGGAAAAGTGGATTTCGTTATGATGGAGAAAAATGCTGAAAATGAAATTTCAGCTCTAGCAAATCAAAAGGTTAACAAGAAATAAATAGTTTCTTGTTTTCTTGTGTGCCGGGCATGGCATATAGCTAGGTGGTGAAAGTCCACTATACACGTCGGTATCTGCGAAGTATTAG
>CALVTC010000084.1 GCA_944359885.1 uncultured Bacilli bacterium
AGCTTGATACTTTATGATTTTGCTTGATAAAATAAGAGCTAAATAAGATTTGACTAGAATTTTGACTATTTATATTTTGATATTGTTTATTAACAAAGTAATTCTATTCCTAATAAATATGAAAAAAAATGTCATATTTTCTGACAATTTTTTTGACTAATTATAACTATTTTTCCTGCCAATTCTTCTTCATTTTACATAAGAAAAAGATAAATTCCATTGTGAAAAGTAGAAAAATATAGTATATTTAATATAGAAATAATAAAAATATGTCATCATAAAGTATCGTCCTTTATGAAATTTGTCGAATTACGAATTGTAATTCTTTTTCTTTTTTAACAGAAAAAAAACTCCATTTGGAGTTATTCTTCAATATTATTTTTAAATGTCATATATGTTGCGATATAGTAGATACCATAAATTAGTAAGAATATACCTATTGTAATTAAAATTGAGGTTATATAATTCATAGATGCACTAGTTATTGCATAGAACAATCTATTTATTGAATATGATGTTACTACTGCAATAATAATTGGATATATTACAGGAAATAAGAAATTACACATAATCTGTTTTCTTATCGTTTTGTGGATTTGTTTTTCCTCTACCCCTAGCTTTTTTAGTAATTGGTATTGATATTTATTTTTGTTAGAATCACTTAATGTTTGAATAGAAAGAATAGTTCCAGCTACTGTAATAAAGATAAAACTAAGATATAATAATGAGAATGAGAATATTGTCACTGCTGTTTTATTAGATGATTCATAATATCCTCTTACTGTTACTGGAAAATAGGAATAATAAGAGTTGCCATTTTTAAATTCATAAAACCCCAGTTTCTCTAATTTTGTATTATCTAATTCTTTTGTTTCTTCTTTTGTATTGAAAGCATAAAGTTCTGTTACTACTTGCATGTTTTTAGCAATACTATCTGGTATTACTATTAAAAAGCTATTTCCTGTTGACCAACCTAGACGAAAGTTTTCTATTGTTGTGCTCTTTAAAGATAATTTCTTTCCGTTGATTGTAATATCTTCTTTTGATTTTTCAATTTCTTTTAAATATTTTTGAACAGTTTTATCTCCAGTTACAAAATATTCATTTTCCTTTAGCTTAATAGGTTTTTCTCCTAACATCTCTAATAATTTATTATAATCTGATACTTTTAAATATGTATCATAGTCATATAAACCATTATTACCAATATCTTTAATATATTTTGCGACTTGATGATCTTTTTGTGTTAGGATTTGATAGTGTAATTCTTCTTCTATTTTGTAGTTTTCATGGATGTAATCTATATATTCCCATGCTTTCTTTCTATTATCTTGTTTTCCTGTCCAACTTTCTTCGACATCACTATACATTCCTTCTACTAGAATATCATATGGTGCCTGTTGTTCTACGTTGTTTTCAAAAGCATCTTTCATGATAAATGACATATTCATGCACACTAAAGTTAAAGCAATTAATAAAGATAGTGTTCCTAATGTAAAACCAATTGTTCTTGACTTTGCTTCGAAGTTTTTCGCAACAAATAAATTATCTTTACTATATTTAATTTTTTTTCTTTTATTAATAAATGCTAGAATAAAATCTCCTAATGTAAAAGTAATTCCGTAAATACTGATGATTAATAATAGAATTGATATGCCTAAATAGCTAACCATACTTGGGTCATCTGAAATTACAAAAGCATGATCACATAAATATAGTCCTAATATTCCTAAGACAACAAAAATAATAAATAAAATATTTCTATACTTCTTTTTCTTCCATATTTTTTCTTCATTTTTCTTCTCTAAATATAATAAATCATGAATTTTCATTTTTTTCATTCTTCTACTACTTCTAAATAAAGTAAATAGATAGATTAATATAAAATATAATGTTGATAAAAGTGCTGGTGTTAAAGTTATAGATAATTTTATTCTATATGGTATTTCAAATAAGTTCATAACAACCGCTGAAATGATATTTCCTAATACTGTTCCTACAAAGAAGGATATGATAAAAGAAATTAATCCTAATACAATGTTTTCAGATAGGAACATTTTATTGATATCTTTCTTTTCTATTCCTAATAACATGTATGTACCAAATTCTTTACTTCTTTTGGAAAACATAAATTTCATAGTATAGTTGATTAGCCAAGCTATTACAAAAACAATAATACAGCTAACAAAAATAATTGCATATTTTAAATTTTCCATCATTTCTGATAACTCTGTAATATCACTAGAGAATGATACAAAATTAAAGGCAAAGATAAGAGAGAATGCCATAACTACTGTTATGATATAAATTAGATAGTCTTTTAAACTTCTTTTAACATTACGAATCGCTAATTTACTTAACATTTGCAACATCTCCACCTAGTAATGTTAAAACGTCTAATATTTCATTAAAGAATTCTTTTCTCGTTTTTTCTCCTCTTATTAGCTCGTTAAATATCTTACCATCTTTTAAAAATAATACCCTTTTACAAAAACTGGCACTGAATGAGTCATGTGTTACCATTAGAATCGTAGCATTTAATTTTTCATTCATTTCTCTCATTGTTTCTAGCAGCATTCTACTACTTTTCGAATCTAGTGCTCCCGTTGGCTCATCGGCAAGAATTATCTTAGGTTTATTAATTAGTGCTCTAGCGCAAGCACAGCGTTGTTTTTGACCTCCACTTACTTCATATGGATATTTATTTAGTATTTCTTTGATATCTAGTTTTTCGGCAATGTCTTTTACTTTTTTATCGACCTTGTTGACAACTTCTTTATTAATGATTAATGCTAATGATATATTTTCTGCAATTGTTAGTGTATCTAGGAGATTAAAATCTTGAAAAATAAAACCTAAGTTATCTCTTCTAAATTTTGCAAGGTCTTTTTCTTTTAGTTCTGTTATATCTTTCCCATCAATATAAATATGACCTGATGTTACTTCGTCAATTGTAGAAATACAGTTTAGAAGTGTTGTTTTTCCACTTCCACTTGCTCCCATGATAGCAACAAATTCCCCTTCTACTACTTCTAGTGATAGATCATTTACGGCCTTTGTTATATTATTTTTTGTTCCATAATACTTTTTTAGATTTTTTATTTCTAGTGTTTTTTGCATAATGCATCCCGTCCTTTATTTCACTGATTTTTTCTATAAGAAATGAACCTAAGGAAATCATACCACCTATTATTATACATGGTACCAATATGATTAATAATAGAATTGTAATTTTTAATCCTAATAAATTAAAACCTGACATCGTATCACTCCCTTTTGTTTATTTCTTGATATCAGTATAGCAAGAAAGTCTTTGCTTTAATCTTACAGTTTTGTTATATTTCTAGAAATACTCGATTTCTTTTCGTTTTTCTACCAATTTTAGGTTGAACTTGAGCAAGTTTTAGTTGCGAAAAAAAAGAGTATGTCTGATATGAACCCCGTTTCTTGGACATAAAGAAACGAGGTTTTTATTATGAGTAAATTAAGTTATGAGGATAAAATA
>CALVTC010000085.1 GCA_944359885.1 uncultured Bacilli bacterium
CCGAACGGTACGTACGGTGGTGTGAGAGGGACAAATTAAAATAGAGAAAACTATTTAATTTTCTCTACTCGATTTTTTTGAAAATTACTTTCTTTTTTTTTGTTCTTATGGTATATTAGGCCTTGCAAAAGGGAGGCTAGAATCTAATGGAATGGAATATTGGAAATGTTAAAATTTCTAATCAAGTAGTACTTGCTCCTATGGCTGGTATTTGTAATTCTGCTTTTCGTCGCATTTGTAAGGAAATGGGATGTGGCCTTATTTATGCTGAAATGGTGAGTGATAAGGCTATTGCTTTTCAAAATCAAAAAACAATAGATATGCTGTATATGACGGAAGAAGAACGACCTATTGTTCAACAAATTTTTGGTAGTGATAAAGATTCTTTTGTTGAGGCAGCCAAATATATTTATCAACAGATGAAACCAGATATTATTGATATTAATATGGGATGTCCTGTTCCTAAAGTTGCTGTACGTGCTCAAGCGGGTAGTGCACTTTTAAAAAATCCTGATAAAATTTATGATATTGTTTCTGCAGTAGTTCGGGCTGTGCCTATTCCTGTTACTGTAAAAATTCGAAGTGGTTGGGATCAAAATCATATTAATGCGGTAGAAGTTGCTAAGGTAGTTGAGAAAGCAGGTGCTTTAGCTATTTGTGTCCATCCTAGAACTAGAAGTCAAGGATATAGTGGTAAATCTGATTGGAGTATTATAAAATCAGTTAAAGCAGCTGTTAATATTCCAGTTATAGGCAATGGTGATATTAAGACTCCGGAGGATGCAAAACGGATGATAGAAGAAACTGGATGCGATGCTGTTATGATTGGACGAGGAGTTTTGGGTAATCCTTGGCTTATTCAAAATACTATCTCTTATTTAGATAAAGGAACATATCAGAATAGTATTTCTTTTGATGATAAAATTTCTATGATTTTACATCATTTAGATTATTTAGAAAAATTGAAAAGCGAGCATATTGCTACTTTAGAAATTAGAAATCATATTGGATGGTATTTAAAAGGAATTCCTGGAGGTAGTGTTGTTAAAAATAAAATCTATCAAACCACTAAAATTCGTGATATAATTTCTATATTAAATACATTTAAGGAGGAATTAGATGGCAAAAAGTAAAAAAGTAGAAGAAGCTTCTATTGTAGAAGAAAAGACTGCTTCTCAAAAAAAGAAGAAATCAAAAGTAAATGAAGTAAAAGCTGTAGAACAATTACCAAAGGCTTTGTTTATTCAAAGACTTGCTGCTTTTATTTTAGATATTTTTATTGTATCTATGGTTGCATCCATTTTTTCATATCCTTTTTTAGATATGGATTCTATTCAAAAATTAAATGATTCTAGTGTTCAGGTTTCTGAGGATTATATTTCTGGTAAATTGGATGCAAAAGAGTATATGTCAGAAAGTATTAGTATTAGTTATGAAATGGCTAAAAAGCAAGGTTTACTTTCTTTAGTAACTATATTTTTAAACGTTGTGTATTTTGTTGTATTTCAAATTAAAAATAATGGACAAACGCTTGGTAAACAGATATTAAGAATTCGGGTTACTAGTCGTAATGGAAAAGATCTTTCTATGAATCAGATGATTTTCCGATCTATGATTATTAATTCTGTTTTAATTGATATGGTTGGTTTTGCTATTTTATTGTTTGCTAAGCCAGATGTGTATTTTTATGGTGTAGGTTTACTTGGATTTATTCAGAGTATGATTTTAATTATCAGTGGTATTATGGTTATGTTTGGTCGTGAGCACCTTGGTATTCATGATTTAGTAGCTCGTACTGATGTTGTTAGATGTGATGTAGTAAGGGAGATGGAGATATGCGAGAATTAAGTGAACAAGAAGTTGTAAGAAGAGAAAAGTTAAAGAATATTAAACAACCTTATCCTGAAAGGTTTGAAGTTAATTATGATATTTGTGATGCACGAGAATTAGAAGACGGTGTTTCTGGTGTTCGTGTTGCTGGACGTATTATTTTGATGCGTAAAATGGGAAAGATGAGTTTCTTAACAATTGGTGATATTAAAGGAAAAATTCAAATTTCTGTTAAACTAGATATGGTTGGAGAAAAAGCTTATCAAGATTTTAAGTCTAATTATGATATTGGAGATTTTATTGGAGTAGAAGGAGAAACATTTACTACTCATACTGGTGAGAAAACTGTTAGGGCTAGTAGTATTACTTTTTTAGGAAAAGCTCTTAGACCATTGCCAGAAAAATTTCATGGAGTAGAGGATGTAGAGACAATCTACCGTGAAAGATATTTAGATTTGATTATGAATGATGATTCTAAAAAGAAATTTTTATTCAGAAGTAGATTCATTCGTGAGATTCGTAATTATTTGGACGAAGCTGGATACATTGAAATTGAAACTCCAATTTTAAATAATAAAGCAAGTGGAGCTACAGCAAAACCTTTTATTACCCATCATAATGCCTTGGATATCGATTTATATTTGAGAATTGCACCTGAGACTTATTTAAAAAGAGCAATCGTTGGTGGATTTACTAAAGTATTTGAGATTGCTAGATGTTTTAGAAATGAAGGAATTGATGCTTCTCATCTGCAAGATTTTACTATGATAGAAGGTTATTGTGCTTATTATAATTATAAAGATAATATGAAGTTTTTAAGAGAGATGCTTCAGTCTATTATTATGAAATTGTTTGGTACTTTAACGATTACTGTTGGTGATAAGGAAGTTGACTTAAGTGGTGAATGGGAAGCTGTAAGCTTTCGTGATTTAATTTTGCGTTATAGCGATATTGATATTAAAGTTTATAATACAAAAGAAAAATTACTAGAGAAAATTCGTCAAGAACATATTGAAATTGATAGTGAAACTCCACTTGAGAATTTAGGATATGGTAATTTAGTTGATCAATTATATAAGAAAGTTGCAAGAATTCATATTGTTAATCCAATATTTTTGACAGAACATCCTATTAGTTTGAGTCCACTTGCTCGTGCTAATGATGATGACCCTACTATTACAGATCGTTTCCAATTAGTTATTAATGGAGCAGAAATTATTAATGCTTATTCTGAACTTGTTGATCCTTTAGAACAAGCTCGCCGTTTAGAAGAACAAGCTGCATTAAAGGCACAAGGTGATGATGAAGCTATGCCAATGGACACGGATTATATTTCTGCAATGGAATGTGGTATGCCACCAATTAGTGGATGGGGTATGGGAATTGATCGAGTTGTTCAACTTCTTACTAATTCTCAAAATATTAAAGATGTAGTTTTATTCCCATTGATGAGACCTGTTCATGAACAGGATGAAGAATAGTTTTGTTTAGGCTCTAGATAATCTAGAGCTTTTTTGGTGTGCCGTGCATGCTATATATCTAGTTGGTGGAAGTCCAATACACGCGTAAGTATCGACGAAGTGTTAG
>CALVTC010000086.1 GCA_944359885.1 uncultured Bacilli bacterium
CCTTTGAATCCCTTTTTGCAAGTATAATAGGAGTTGCCTTTGGAATATGTTTAGTAATATCTTTACTAATACCATTCTATTATAAATTTGGTGCAAATAAGGGAAGAATAATGTTATTCCTTTGTATAGTAATTCTTGCTTTAATAATAGGAATGATTACAAGCTTAGATATATTTAACAATAAAGAGTTAATGAATCTATTAAATAGTCTAAATAACTTAAGCATAGGTATGATTACGTTACTATTGATAATAGTAACAATTATCATAATGATTATTTCATATTACATCTCAGTTAGAATATACAAAAATAAAGAACTATAACAAAAAGGAAGTCTAGTAAAGACTTCCTTTCAGACTGTTGACAAAGTGGTATGTTCAATTTGAACATATCGCTTTTGGTTTGATAAATTTTAAAAATTTCCATATACTAACAAAAATACTATTATTTTCGTTGGTATTTGGATGGGTTTTCCATCTCCATATTGCCATTTTCTTTAAATTATGACATGCAAAAATCATCGTGGCATTATTTTTATTTTTTTCTAATCCACGAACTCTAGTATATCTTAAACAATGTTGTTCTTTACAATCTCCAAATACTCTTTCTATTGTCTCTTTTCTCTTAGGATAATTCTCTTTCCAGTTCTCAGTATATCTGTTTTCGTTCATCTGTTCTTTATATTCTTCCCATACATGTCTAGTTACTACTTTTTGAAAGTTCTTACTTTTAGTACATTTTTCTCTAAATGGACATCCCTTACACTTTTCAGGATTAGATTTATACTGTTTATAACCACTCTTATCTGTTGTTGAATATTTTAATACTTCATTATTTGGGCATATATAACAATCATTTTGTTCATCATATACATATTCATACTTTTTAAAAAATCCTTTTTTAGTCATTAGCCTTTTATATGGCATTAAAGGAGTTTGACCTTTTTCTATTATTTCTCTACATATTGGTGGTGTTGCATAGGCTGCATCTAAACATACATTTTTTATTTCATCTTTAAACTTTTCATTTATTTTATCATATACATCAAAGAAAGAAACACTATCATGAATGTTTCCTGGTATTGTTGTTTTTTCTATTACAAATCCATTCTTATCTGAAAAGGTATGATGTGAATAGGCAAAACATTTTTCTTTTTCTCCTTTATGAAAACATCCACTTTCAGGATCCGTTAAACTTTCTTTTATATGTTTAGTATCCACATTCTCTATTACTTCTCCTGTTTCTTCTGAAAACATTATTTCTTTTCTACTTAATGATTCTATCTTCTTTTTTCCATGTTCTTCTCTGTCTTTATTTATCTCTTCTAATAAGTCATCTTCATATTTCTTTTTTACTATTTCTACTTCTACATCTTTATGCTTATTTTTATTGGCATTGGCTTTTTGATGTGTACTATCTCCAAATACTGTTTCTGTATCTACATATCCATATTCTATTGCCTGTTCTAATATTCTTTCAAATATTTTATCAAATACATCACTGTCTTTATATCTTCTTATGTAATTTTGACTCCATGTTGAATAGTTTGGTATATCATCATATATTGATAAGCCTAAAAACCATTTATAGGCTATATTTACTTTACATTCTTCACATGTTCTTCTCATTGAATTTATTCCAAACACTATATTTATAAATATCAATTTAAAAAGTACCACTGGTGGTATACTTGGTCTTCCTCCTATACTGTATAAATCTTTTACTAAATCTTCTATAAAGGTAAAATCTATACAATTATCTAACTTTCTTACCAAGTGGTCCTGTGGTACTAATTCTTCTATTGTACTTAATATTAAACAATCATTTTTATATTTTTGTCTTGTCATTGCCATTTTTATCACTCTCCTTATTATAACCATTTATATTATAACATTTTTCTATAATAAAAGCGAGAATTTGCAATGACTTTTTGGTTATAATAAGGCATTCTTTCTCGCTATTCCATTATACTATTTTTATTTCCTTTTGAAAAGACTGTTAACAAAATTTATTTGTCAACAGTCTGAAATAAAGACTGATTACTCAGTCTTTATTTTTTTCTAAACTATAAACAATAGCTACTTCTTTAGGAGTTAAAGGACGATATTCACCACTTTTGAGTCCTTTTAAATCAAATATAAACTCTCTCTCTCTTCTTAGTTTTAAGACAGGAAAACCAACGCTTTCAAATATTTTCTTAACTTCATGATTACGTCCTTCATGTATTGTAACTGTTAACATAGAAGTGTTTGTCTTGTAGTCTGTTTTTCTTAATTTAACTTTAGCTTTTTCATAAGAAATACCATCTATAGTAACACCATTTTTAATTGCATTAATAGCATCACCTTTAATAATGCCTTTAACTTTAACAATATAAACTTTTTCTACAGCATTAGAAGGGTGCATAAGAATATTAGCAAATTCTCCGTCATTAGTAAGTAGTAAAACTCCTGTTGTATCATAATCAAGTCTACCAACAGGATAAATTCTTTCATGACAAGGAATTAAATCAACAACTGTTTTTCTTCCTTTTTCATCATTAGAACTTGTAATGATTCCTCTTGGCTTATTAAGTAGATAATAAACCTTTTTTTCTTTTTCAATATGCTTTTCATCTACTTTAATAATATCTTTATTAGTTACTTTAGTGCCCAGTTCTGTTACTACTTTGCCATTAACTTTTACCCTACCCTCTTTAATTAAAGCTTCCGCTTTACGTCTTGAGGCAACTCCAGCATTTGCAATTACTTTTTGTAATCTCTCCATTTAATATCACTCCATTTCAAAAGAAAAAAGAGAAATGAACTATTCTACTTCAACTAATGATAATTTATTATCTTCATGGACAAAAGTTAAAGTTGCAGTAGTAGGATAATCCATATCTTCTTTATATTTCAAGGAAACTTCTACTTGATAAGCATTATCATCAGTAACATCTGTTCCTATAGTATATTCTATATTTTCAACCTTTTCAACAGTAACATCTGTAACTTCAGGTAATTCTTGATCTCTAGTGCCATAAATATCACTTTCTACATATTTATAAACTGTATCTTCTGCTTTTTCTAAGAAATTTGTTTTAGCATTTGTATGAACAAAGTCAATTCCTCCAACATCAGTATTAGCAAGTTTATCATTTAAAGTATAGAAGTCCATTATAAACATTTTACTAACCTGTTCAAGATAAGCTTCTTCATCAACAGGATCTTCACTTAAAATGTCTTTTAATTCCTGAAACATTTCTTTATATCTGTCATTTCTTGTAGATTTCAATGTGTAACCATACTCTTCAATTTCATTTTCAACTGTTGCTGTTCTAACATTTTTTGGTTGTAAGCTTTCATAAGCAAGAAAGCCTAAGCCTGCTACAATTAAGATAATC
>CALVTC010000087.1 GCA_944359885.1 uncultured Bacilli bacterium
AAAATAAGTATTATTGTTACACAAATGATTTTCATGATAGAAATCGAAGCGTTTTCTTCTTTTTTCATAAAAATTAACAACCTCCTTTTGGCAACAAGTTAATTATACTATTTTTTATCATTTTTGTCAAATTTTGCTCTTTTCTTACGCACAATAGCAATTGCTCCATTATTATTTTTAGTATAATTATTCTTATTTTCATAAAATACTTTATTTTAAAGCAAATAATAGCACATACTATATTATATGTTATATTTTTTAAAATATTACTTAAATTTTCCATAATATTTTCAATATTTATGTTGTATAAGTATGTATAATATGTTATTATATTGCTAAATACTAATAAGAATAGGAGGAATTACAATGGTAGGTTTAATTATCTTGGCTATTTTAGTAATTCTTATTATTGCTGTAATTGCAATGTATAATGGATTAGTTCAAGCTAGAATTAAAGTCGACAATGCATGGAGCCAAATAGATGTACAACTTCAAAGAAGATTTGATTTAATTCCTAACTTCGTTGAAACTGTAAAAGGTTATGTATCTCATGAAGCTCAAACTTTTGAAAAAATCTCTGAACTTAGAAGTTCTTGGGCAAACGCTGGAACTGTTTCTGAAAAAGCTAAACTAGATGGAGAACTATCTACTGCTTTAAAAACAATTATGGCAGTTTCTGAAAATTACCCTGACTTAAAATCAAATCAAAACTTTTCAGAATTATCAGAAGAATTAAGAAATACTGAAAATAAAATTTCATTTGCTAGACAATTTTATAATGATAGTGTAACAATTTATAACACAAAACTAGAAGTTTTCCCATCTAATATTATTGCTAGCATGTTTCATTTTAAACCTCGTGATTTATTTAATACAGAAAGTGATGAAGCAAGACAAAATGTTAAAGTTGATTTTAGTTCAATAAAGAAATAGTTGGAGGGATTTCCTCCAATTTTTTCTTAACAAGAAAGGATTTAGTATGTTTGAAAGTATAAAAAAGAATAAAATAGAATCAGGTATTATAGTTAGTATCTTTATTATAGTTATAACATTAATTGTATATTATATTTGTAATGCTTTAGATTTAGGTCCTATTTCAATTGTAATAGCACTTATATTTTCTATTGCTAGTGCATGGGGTTCTTACTACTATAGTGATAAGATAGTTTTATCTGTGAATAAAGCAAGACCTGCAACTAAAGAAGAAGACCAAAAATTAGTAAATATTTTAGATAGTCTGATGGTTGCTTCTGGTTTACCTTCTAAACCTAGACTATATGTAGTGGATGACCCTCAACCTAATGCTTTTGCAACAGGCAGAAACCCAGAAAATGCTGTTATTTGTGTAACTACAGGTCTTTTAGAAAAATTGGACTACTATGAATTAGAAGGAGTTATTGCTCATGAAATGAGTCATATTAAAAATTATGATATTCGTCTTAGTTGTATAGTCTCTGTTATGGTTGGTTTTATTGTTATGATTGCAGATTTATTTTCTAGAATGCTATTCTGGGGCGGATTAAATGCTAGGGATAATGATAATAAGGCAAATGGTATTTTAATGTTAATTGGTTTAGTATTTTTAATATTATCACCAATTTTTGGTTCTTTAATGCAACTTGCTCTATCTAGAAAAAGAGAGTTCTTAGCTGATGCAACAGCTGTTGAGTTTACTCGTAACCCAGATGGTTTAATTTCTGCACTAGGAAAACTAGAAAATGACCCTAATCAATTAAAAACTGCAAATAGTGCAACAGCTAATATGTATATTGTTAATCCATTTAGGAAAGATACTAAAGAAGGTAAAAAGAAGACAACAAGTATTTGGTCTACGCACCCAAGTACAGCAGATAGAATTGAAGCATTAAGGAATTTAAAATAATATCATTTGCTCCATTTGGGGACGTTTCCTTTTGGACATTTTGTCCATTTAGGGACACATCTATAAAACTAAAAATTAAGAAGATAGGAAATTAATTTTCTCCATCTTCTTTTTCACTTTGTACTAATACATTATGATATGCAACTGTTTTATCATAGTTTGCTTTTACTTCATCTGATGTTAATACTTTGTTATACAACCTACAAGCATATATATCTACCTTTGAGTATTTTTCTGTGTACTTATTATCTGTTCCCTGCACATTAAATCCTACTGTAAAAGGTATATTATAATCTGTTAATCCTCCACCAGTCATCCAAATATTACTACAAGTAGTAGAATCAACATAATTTCCGTTCCAGTATAATGAAATTGTATTATTATCAATATCTGCAGTCATTGTTAAATATCCGCCATCTTCTGCATTTAATGTTCCTATATCTTTTTTCTTTATCCAGTGTGCTGCTGTGTTTATATTATCTACCCAATCAGATTCACAATTATTAGATGACATACAGCAATAGAAATCATGATAACTTCTAATTTGCATTCTAAATTTATTTGAATAAACATTACTATCTGTATTTCCTTTTAATGTTTTTCCAAGCATTGCTATATAATCTTCACTACTTTTTGCATAAAATTCAAAAGTTAATCCATTTTCAACATTTACATCTTGTTTAGGATAAACTTCTATATAATCATCTACTCCATCTAACTTAAACTCAGTTTTATTCCAACCATATCCATCTCCAGCTTGTATTCCATATACCTTTACTCCTTCTCCCCAAGAATCACTATTTCCCATATTTATTGGGTCTACATTAAGAATTATTCCTTTTGTTACAGCCAAATTATCACCATACGCTAATTTAATATAACCATCTTCAGGTAATTTTTCCACTTCCCCTGTATCATAGTTTATTATCCATTCATATTTAGTCTCTCCATAATTTTCTAAATTTGTTCCCTTATTTATATAATAATAACCTGTTCCATATATCTTTTTTGTATCATTTACTGATACTATTTTCCAATTATCTCCATTTGCTAAAGTTCTATCCTTTAGTTCTTCACCTATATTATATTTATTATTATTTGTTGATTCTTTATTTATTATTGTTAGTTGTATTGCTTCTTTTTCACTTGCAATTTCAGTTTCTTCTTTTGCTTTTTGAGCTTGCATTAATATCCCATTATCATTTGTTAGCATAGAAATTGAAACTCCGTGCCAAAATAAGTAAAACAATAATTGTAATTACTAGTGCAATAAGTGTAATTCCTTTTATATTTTGTATACCTTTTTTCATTTTTTAATCCTCCTCTTACGTAGGTAGCGTGAAAACTTTATAAGTTTCCAACTACTTTTTTGTTTATTTTTAGGTCTTTTTTGACCTTTTTATTTT
>CALVTC010000088.1 GCA_944359885.1 uncultured Bacilli bacterium
GAATCATACTTTTTTTGACTAAAAATTCGACTAATTATATAATACTTTTCTTACTTTTTTGACATTATTTTTTATAAAAACTCTCTTTATAATTGTAAAAAAGAAAGAAATATTGTATATTTAGTGTAGTAAATAGTAAAAATAGGGTGCGATTTTAGAATCATAGAGTATCTTCCTCTATGATTCTTTCTTAAAAAAAAGACCAATTGGTCTTATTCGATACATGATGTTAGAATACTTACGGCATATGGAACAGTTTTTGGCATTGGCTGTCCACTACTTGAAAATTCTACTGTGATTGTTAATTTAATTTCTTCTCCTGGATTTAATTCTTGATTAATAATATCATTATGATTAATTATAACTGGTAGGATAGCATTTGCTTGATTATTATCTTCTAAATAGTTAGGACTTTCTGCTAATCCATCTATTTTTGCTTTTAAGTTACCATTATTTTTTATGGTTATAATATAGGTAAGTGTATCTTTCGGAGTTGTTAGATTAAAAGTAAAGTTCGCTGTTTTACCATTGTCTGTAACTTCACTTGTTCCAGTTGGTAATTCTGTTCCTCCCCGAATTGCTGTTCCTTCTTGAATATTAACAATTTCTACATCAAAGACTTTATTAATTGATGACTTTTCTTCTAGGCGCATGGATATTAAAGTAAATCCTACACTTAATAGAATAATCGTTATACAAAGTATCATAATGATGATATTTTTATTTTTTACTAGTTTTTTCATTGACACATCCCCTCCTTTTTATTTTCTATTGATCCTTGATAACAGAAAGTGTAATTTCTATCGTTAGACTCTATTGTTATTTCTGCGTAGATTTGACTATTTTCAATATAATACCAACTATCGCTAGATGAATAGATAGAGTTACTGCTATCTCCTGGTATTAATTGAATTGGCATTGTAGTATCATTTCTTGCTTGATTTGTTACGGAAGCATTGATTCTATAGGTGTTTAGTTTTTGATAGATATTGTCCGCATAAGTTGCTGCTTGTTCTTCTGTTAGGTCAATTTTTTCTATTTTCTCTGTTACATCCGTATGATCTATTATTTCTACAGATACTAGATACAAACTCCATAGAATACTACTATCTTCTTTTTCTTCTATTTTTTCTTCTTCTGCTTTTTGTTGTAGTGTGGAATTTTTTTCTTGGATAATTGCTGTTTTATTATTTTGTTCTAGAGTTTGTCTGGCCAAATTAATTACTTTTTGTCCCATTTCCTCTTCATTATAAATAATTATTTCTATTATTTCATTTTCTACTAATTTATTATCAATTAAATTTTGGAATATTTCTGGAATTGCTATTTCTATTTTTTTATTTTCTATATCTTTGTTGGCAATTGTAATTGCTTTTTCATTTTCTAAGAAAATATTAGAAAGTTTTCCTTCTTTATTAATAATTAGGAAAAATTCTGGACCTGCTGTGACTTTTACTTCTACTCCAGTATTATAATTTTTTATTGAAAATAATCTTTCGCTGCTGCCAAGACTTGCCTCATATTCTGGCCATGCTTTTGTTATTACTACATAAATAATTAATCCGATGGTAAATAATACAACGAGTAAGTAACCAAGAAATTTTAACTTTGTCATATTATCACCCTACCCTGTAAACTTTGGATTTAGAGTCAGTGTTATTTCCATTCCTTCTGTTATTACTGTTCCTTCAGCAATACTTTGATTTGTTACATATCCCACTCCCTCTAAGTTTACTTTTACTCCTAGTAGTCTCAATAGGTTGTTTGCTACTTTTGAGGATAAACCTATGGTCGATGGAATTGTTAAGTTTTGATCATTTGTAATTAGATAAATCGTATCTTTATTCGTTACTGTATCTTTTGCTTCTGGGTATTGTTTTACTACTTTATTACCGTTACCAATTACCTGATAAGTCATATTTTCTGCTGTAAGTGTTGTTTTTGCGGATTCTAAATCTTGATTGATTAGACTTGGTAATGTGTATTCTGTAATTTCTATTTCACTTGAGGCGGTATCTTTATTTCCATAATATTTTGATGTATTATTTACAATCTCTTTTACTGCATTTGATAGTTGTTTTTGACTTCCGTTTGACGGTCTTTTTACAGAAGCGTAGATAATAATTTGGGGATCGCTTTTTGGGTATATTCCTGAGAATGAGGAAATGATATCTTCTTGTCCAGTTAAATATCCTCCACCATTTTCAGCTGCTATTTGTGCCGTACCAGTTTTTCCAATTAGTTCTCCACTTGGTATTTTAAATCCACTACCTGTGTTTCCTGCTCCATTTACACAGTCATCCATTAACTGAATCATTTTTTGGACAGTTTCTGTAGATGCAACTCGTTCTATTTCAGTTCTTTTATTTTCTAATATTACTTCGTCTGTTTCTGGGTCTACAATTTTACTTACTACGAATGGCTCTAAAAGCATTCCATCATTGGTCAATGTTGTTAGTGCTTTTACATTTTGAATTGGGGTTGTTGTGATACCTTGACCAAATCCAGCATTATAAATTTCTGTTTCATATTTAAAATCCAAGTTTCCTGCTTCTTCATTTGGTAAAGTTATTCCTGTTTTTCTTCCGAATCCAAGCTTTTTAAAGTATTCTCTTAACATCGTACTACTCATATGACGATTGATTAAGTTAATTACTCCAACGTTACTACTCATGGCATATCCTTTATCAAAAGTAATTGTTCCCCATCCATTACGGTTCCAGTCTCCTATTTCTGTTCCATCCGTTGTTGTGTAGACTCCTGATAGATAAGTTTCTTGTCCATTATAAACACCATTTTCCATAGCTGCCATATAAGTAAATGTCTTCATTGTAGAACCTGGTTCATATGGAGAAGATACTGTAGGATCTAAGTAGTTTGTAATATTTCTAATGTTAGGATCAAACGAAGGAGAGGTTGCTGTTGCTAATAAAGCTCCTGTTTTAGCATCCATAATTGTGATATTAAACCATTCCCAGTCATAATCTATATCTGCATTGTTAATTGCTTGTTCCACAAAGAATTGAATCTGACTATCTATCGTTAAATAAATGTCTTTTCCTTGAGATGCTTCTTTTCTTCTTTCTTTTGTATCCGCAATTTTATATCCTTGTAAGTCTTTTTGGTATTGTACGTATCCATCTTCTCCTTTTAGGATTTTATCGTAATACTTTTCAATACCCATTTCACCTACAATTGTCTCTT
>CALVTC010000089.1 GCA_944359885.1 uncultured Bacilli bacterium
GGGATACCTAGTCTGAGAAGCAGGAAACTTGGGAGGTGACGACCAAGGCGAATTAAGTTTACTTAATTCTTTTGTTCTATTTTTTAATTTATGGATATAGTGTTTTATGTTAAAATTTATGTGAGGAGAGATTATTTTGACAGATATTAATATACAGTTAAAAAAGTATATTTTCGATGAAATATTCCCATTATATGAAAGAAATGATTCTGGTCATCAAATTGATCATATTCAGTATGTAATTAATAGAAGTTTAGAGTTTGCTTTTCAATTTAAAGATATTAATTTAAATATGGTTTATGCAGTAGCTTGTTTTCATGATTTGGCTCATTATATTGATAAAGATCGACATGAAGTTTTATCTGCTGAGCTGTTTTATAATAATGCTAAGATAAAGGAATTTTTTACAGATGAACAGCGAGTGATTATAAAAGAGGCAATTGAGGATCATAGAGCTAGTTTAGAATCTATTCCTAGAAGTTGCTATGGAAAAATTATTTCATCTGCTGATAGAAATGTTAACATTACTTCTTCTTTAAAAAGAGTGCATGCTTATACTATTAAACATTATCCTGAGTTAGATTTAGATGAGATGATTCATAGAGCTTATCAATATATTAATAGAAAATTTGGAGAAAATGGTTATGCTAAGAGTTATTGCGTTAATTTAGAGTTTGAAGACTTTAAGAAGAATGTGAAAGAGTTACTTTTGGATTATTATAAATTTGGAGTAAAATATATGGAGGTCAATCATATTATGGATGTAAAGGAAAAGGCAAAATTGTTTGCGATAAAGGCGCATATGGGACAAGTTAGAAAAAGTGAGGCGGATAAACCAATGATTATGCATCCGATAGCAGTTGGTTATATGTTAGAATCCTTTGGTTATGATAATGCTGTGGTTGCTGCTGGATATTTACATGATGTTGTTAAAGATACCCAATATACAATTGATGATATTAGGAAGGAATTTGGTGAAGATATTGCCTCCTTGGTTTATGATGCGTCTGAACCAGATAAATCATTATCTTGGGAAGTACGAAAGAAGTATACTATTGATAAGGTTAAGAATTTGCCTTTTCGGAATAAGTTAATTATATGTGCTGATAAAATAAATAATCTAGAGGATTTATATTTAATATTTGAAAAGAGTGGAAAAAGAAATTTTAGTGCTTTTAAGCGAGGAGAGGAATTACAGAGGTGATATTATACTGGTATTTATGAGAGTTTAATATCTGGTGAAGATGAGAGCTTAGCAATTTTTGCTCGTTTAAAAGATGTCATAGATAAAATGTTTTTTGGAAAAGAGGATTTGTTTTTACGAGATACAGTTTTTATAGATTATTTAGATTATTATAAAAAATTGAGACAATTACATGCAATGAAAAGAGAGTTACAAAATTTAAAATCTTTGTGTTCTCTACCTAAACCTTTTGTTGTTGAGTTTAGTGGAGCACCAAGAACTGGTAAAACAACCACGATTCATAATTTATATGACTTTTTTAAAAAGGGTGGCTTTGATGTATTGGTAGTTGAAGAGTTTACTTCTTCTAAAAAGTATAAAGAGAAATTAAAATTAGAATTTGAACGACTTGGTTTAAGTGGTAAGGATATTGCTGTTATGGAAGAGGTGTACAAAGAGTTACAAGAAAGTGTTGATTCTGATAATGAGATTGTATTAATTGATAGATCTATTAATGATAGACAGGTTTGGAATTATAGACGATATCAAAGAGGGGATATGTCACAAGATCAATATCAAGATGTAAAAGATAAATATTCTAAAATTTCAAAAGAATTGATAGATTTTTTGGTTGTTACTTATGCAGATCCTTTGATTTCTTTACAAAGAGATTATATGTGTGGTTTAGCGTTAGAGAAAAGAAGGTTTTTAAATCAAGAAAATATTGAGGAATATAATAATAGTTTAAGTGAGTTAGAAAGTTTATTTTCTGAAAGTGTTGATTCTATGTTGCTACTTGATACATCCAATCTAGATATGAATGATGTATCAGTTGAAGTTTGTTTTCAGATTCTTCCTGTTATGAGAGAAAAATATATTGAATCTTTTTGCAAGAAATATCATTTGAAATGATTGGTATATATGATGAAGTTAGTATTCGCTGAAAAGAGGGTTTATAGTTATTGGTTTGGAATTAAGATGTGTAAGTTGTTTTTTGATTAAACAAAAGAAGAATTAGTTTTTTTCTAATTCTTCTATATAGTCTGCCAAAGTAGAATAATTCTTTTTTCCTAATTTTTCTAAGTTTTTATGGTGATTTTTCATAATAGCACCTTGAAAAGCAGTAAGCATTTCTAAATCATTAATACTATCACCAATGACATATAAATCATTTTTATTACAATCTGCATGTAATAAGACTTTTTCTAATGCATTCTTTTTATTAACAGAGTTATCGACAATATTAATATGGTCTGTACTAAGATAAGCATAAACTCCTAGTGGTTTTAGTTCAGAAGTTAATTCTTCCGCTGCACGTATTCTTCCTTTTAGGTAACAAGCAATTTTAATGCAATCATCAAAATTAGTAGTTTCATTATATCCATCATCTAAATAATATGAAAAGTTATATTTTTCAATAATAGGTAGAATTTGTTCTATTTTTTCTCTAGATAAATATTCTGTAGAAAAGCAATAGTCCATTGAATCGAATATTTTTGCCCCGTCTTGACATATTAAATAATGATAGGGAATATGATATTGAGTAAGTAGTTTTTTAATATTAGAATAATTTCTACCAGTAATGATACAAAAGAGGTTCCCTAATTTTATGAATTTTGAAATAGCAGATACATTATTTTTGATTACAGCTTCTTCTTTTACATAAAGAGTAAGATCAAAATCGCTAGCAAGAATTTTCATAGTATCACATCCTAACACAAGTATATAAGAAAAGAAAAAATAAAAAAAGTATTGACAATAAAATATTGTTTGGTATAATTGTAGATGTCTACTTGATTTGTAGCGCGAATCTTAGCATTTGTAAAAAATATATGCGGATGTAGTTTAATGGTAGAACCTTAGCCTTCCAAGCTAACTACGGGAGTTCGATTCTCCTCATCCGCTCCATTGGGAAATCTGTTCGAACTTTATGTTTGAACTTAACATATAGAATATCAATTTCTAAAAGAAGTTGATATTTTTTTGTGTTTAAGAAAGGACAGA
>CALVTC010000090.1 GCA_944359885.1 uncultured Bacilli bacterium
AATGCACAAATTGTTAAGTTCTATTCAACTGGCACTGAAGTACAATATTTCATGGTGGTTGGCTTAGTTAGTGTAGCCTTTGCGGTAATAATGTTCTTTTTAGTTAAGAGAATTAATGTGCTAATGGAAGGTGTCCACTAAAATAGGGATTCTACTTGGATAGAATCCTTTTTTGTTACATATAAACTGAGGATGCTATACTGAAAGATAGTCGGTTTATTTAAGATGTGCTAAAAATACTAATTAACGGTGGAAATATGAAATTAGAATTAGTAACGCTTATTGTAAGTATATTTAGTTTAATCGTATGGGTGTTTTTTGATTATTTAAGCTTTTATTTGATTACAAAAGTAAAATTTAGAATTTGTGATTTATTGTTAACATTATATTTTATATTTTCTTTTTATCAATCTTTAGTTAACTTATGGTTTAGCGCAATTGCAAGCTTTTTTGAAGTTATAATATTTTATTTGTGGTTTGAAAACCGTGCTGAAAAGAACATGGTTTTAGGAGCTAGTTTAATAATAGCGATAATTGATACCGTTAATAACGTAATAATAAATGTTTTACAATTAAAAAGTGCATTTACAATTAAAGATACACTGTTATCAGAAGTTGTGACTATAGTATTATTAATAATCACTGAAATTATTATTTATAATAAAAAAGCTGAGATCTTTGATATTTTATCCTCTAAAGCTGATAGAGTATTTTTATCATTGATAGCTTATTTTTATATTTCTATTGAATTGTTCTCTGTAATAGTAACAGTAAGTGAAAACAAACATATTATCATATTATCATTATTGATAATTTTAATTTTGCAATTCATATTTGGGATCGTAGCGTTTTATTTTTATACAGTAATTAATCAGAAAATATTAAAAGCTGAAAAACAGAAAGAATTACAGAATCGTATAGAAGACATTGAAAATTATGCTGAATATTTGGAGTCAACGGAAGACAATTTAATAAAATTTAGACACGATATAAAAAGTTTGATAAGCTCTATAAGTTTAAATACAGATGATGACAAGCCTGATTTAGTTTCATATGTGGATAATTATATAAATAAAAATTCTTTTGAGAGATATCAAGGCTTAAATCATATTAAAAATAAATTGCTGAAAAATCTTTTTTTGACCAAGATAGCTGTGATGGTTAATAAAAATCTCAATTATAATTTTGAGTGTACTCAAGATGCTAAGATCTCTATAGAGAACAATGAGATGTTTGATTTAATTAGAATTTTAGGGATTGCAATGGATAATGCTATTGAAGCGAGCACTGAGTTGGGGTCTAAAAGTCGAATTGATATTATGGTTTTTAAAAACCAAAGTAATGGAATCGAGTTTGAAATAAAAAATTTGGTAAAAAATGAAAATATTCGGATTAATGAAATACAACGATCAGGTGTGACATCTAAAGTTGATCACCTAGGAGTAGGATTAGCAAATGTTAAAGAGATAATAAGCAAATATAGTAATATGTCATTAGATTTAAAAATAGAAAATAAATATTTTACTTTTTATTTAGTAGTAGATGAAGAGGAGCCGCTATGAAAGTTCCAGTAATTATTTGTGATGATAATTTAAATATGACTGTTAAACTGGAAAAAATGCTGTTAATATCTCAGGAATTGCTAAATGAAAATGAGTATGGCAATCAAGTTATTTTAGATATATTTAAAGCAAAGTCTTTTGAAGAAGCTTATGAATATGTCGTAAAAAATCATATAATATTTGGACTATATTTTTTGGATATTGAGTTGAATGATGGAAAAAGTAAAAAAACGGGTATTGATCTAGCAGAGCAAATAAAAAAATAGATGATCAGGCTAAAATAATATTTGTAACTAATTATCAAGAGTTAGCTTATTTGACATATGAGCGTAGAGTAGGAGCCGTAGATTATATTATAAAAACAGATAACTTTGATATGCAGAAAAGACTAAATGAAACTTTAGAAAAGGTAATGACTAACTATACTCAGTTAAGAAAAATTGAAGATACTATAAGTTATAAATTGGGCACTAGAATCATGACTATAGATCTTGATAAGGTACTGTACATTGAAACAGCTACTGTGCCACATAAGTTAAATATAGTAAAGGATAATGGTGTATCATTCATAAGTGGAAATTTGAAAAAATTTGAAGAAGATACTTCTAAATTATTGCGCATTTCTCAATCTTGTCTAATTAATCCTAAAAAAGTATCACAAGTTGATATTTCTAAAAATGAAGTGATTTTTTTGAACGGTGATATACAAAAATATTCCAGAAGGATGAGAAACTATATGAAAAAATGGCAAAATAGGATGTAACTATGACAGAATAGGAGTAATTAAACTAGATTTCTTTAATTATGTTATTTTCTAAATGGTTAGTTAATAAGCATTTAGGAGGTTAAAACAATGCAAAATAAAGTAAAAAAGATTGGAATTACAGTAATTGCTTCTGCCATTTTGGGCAGTGTGGTTACACCCGGTTTAGTTAGTGCAGCATCAATTGGTTAAAAGGTAAAGATTAATGGATAGAGAAAAATATATAAAATACTTAGCATATCAATTAATAAACAAACTTTTTTGGATAATTGCATTATTGGCCATAGTTTGTATTTTAACTATAAACGTAATGTGGATTCACAATATATTTCTAGGTTTGTTTAGTATTGCTGAAGTTATTTTAGTATATGTTTCCCAATATTTCATACGTGCAATTCAGCATAACCAGAATATAAATATACTGGGGTATAAGAGTAATAAGATATCTAGTCAAGAATATAATGTAACTGTTTTAAATTTTAAAGTAATTGAGTTTTTTGTAGTATTAAACATCGGTTTATGGATGATCATCGTTGTGATGAGTCAACATTACTTAAAGCTAAGTAGCGTGATAATTATTAATGTTTCATTTATGGCGTTGGCTAGCGTATTTGTCATACTATCTTTTATAGTAGTGCTCATATATTATTCTATTAAGTATTAATCTATGCAGTAGAAAGCAAAAAATAATCAAATCTTGGACTGATAACATTTTTTACTAGTTTACATTGATAATAAGCAATAAGACGACAGAGGTCGTCTTATTTTTTTGCC
>CALVTC010000091.1 GCA_944359885.1 uncultured Bacilli bacterium
ACCGAACGGTACGTACGGTGGTGTGAGAGGGACAAATTAAAATAGAGAAAACTATTTAATTTTCTCTACTCGATTTTAATAAATTTTAAAAATCCAATCTGTTCATTAACAATAAATTCAGGAACAGGATTTGACTTGCTACCTTTCTTACATTTGAAAATTTTCGTATTTACCAAAATAAAATAACCTCAAAGAGGCTGGCAAATGAAATTTATTTCATTGTTTTTAGTTGAATGTCAATTTTTATTAATTGTCTATAATTTGACAAAGTTCTATCTTTTTTTTTTCGTATAATCCATTTCATAAAGGTAGTAACTTTATGATTTGTCCTTATTTTATAAGGGATAGTTTAGCATTGACTATCTTTTTGACTAAAAAAGAAAAGAGAACTTTCTTCTCTTCTTAATTTTAAAATTACTGTCATGGTAATAATAATATCTTTTAAATTTAAAATAAATACTGGTAAATTTCGACTAAAAATTTGACTAAGTAATAATGTCATTTTTATTAGATTCACTAAGTTGTACCTCGAAAAAATATTAATATTATTGTAAAATCATTTAAAATATAGTATATTTAGTATAGTAAAGAATAGAAAAGTTGCGAAATTTGTCATCATAAAGTTACTACCTTTATGATTGTGTGAGTAATGACATTAAAGGAGAAGAGAATTATGTTAAAAGGACTGAACCGTTTTATAGATAAATATAGAAAAGAAACCATTGCATCAGGTGTACTTTTTCTTGTTGTAATAGTTAGTTTAATGACTTATTCTTTTGCAGGAGAAGGACCAATTCCTAGTATTATTATTACATCTGAGAAAACTAGTTATGAAAATAGGGAATCTGGTTCCTGGCAAGTAGAAAAGAGTGCAAAATGGATTTCTAGGAATACGGCAAGAATTACTTTTGATATTAATACTATTTCCATGTCAGAATATGAATATAGTGATGTAATCTTTCTATTAGATGTATCTAGTTCCATGTCCGGAGAGAAAATAACTGCATTGAAAGAGGCAGTATCTTCTGGTATTGAAAAAGTTTTAGATAACGAAAACAACCGAGTAGGAGTTATTACTTTTGGAACTACATCTCAGATTGTATCAAACCTTACCAATCAAAAAGATATTCTATTAGATGAAATCAATCAATTAGAAATGTTAGGTAATACCAATTATTATCAAGCACTTGTTAATTTAGATAATGTCTTACAAGGTTACCAGAAAGAAGAAAATAGAGATTTAGTCGTATTATTTATTACAGACGGTCTTCCAGATAAAGATACCCCGAATCAAGTAGCGGAGTATAATTATCTAAAAAGCGAATACCCATATCTTACAATCCAAGCAATTCAGTATGAAATGGGAAGTGGTATATTAGACCCTATTAAAGAAGTTAGTGATACACAAACAATAGCGACAACAGAGACACTATCTTCTGTTATTGATAATTTCTGTATGACTTCTACTTATTATGATAACTTTGAAATTATAGATTATATCGACAATAACTATTTCGATTTAAGTAGTCTTCAGGATATTAATTCTAGTATAGGAGAAGTAAAGATAGATGAAGAAAATGGTCTACAGAAAGTTATATGGACGATATCAAATCTAAGATCAGGTGGCCATGTGAAATTAACGATAGATATCAAGTTAAAAGAAGAGTATCAAGATGTTCCAGGAATTTATTCAACAAATGAACAAGAACAAGTGATATCTAGTATCAATGGTATAGATGAGAGTGTTTCAAGTATGGAAGTACCATGGATATCTAATACCTATGAAGTAATCTATGAAGGAAATGCTCCTGATGGATACAGTGTAGAAAATGTACCTGAGGCAGAGACACACTTTGTCTTTGATACAGTATCTATATCAGAAGAAGAAGCAAGTTGTAGTGGATATCAGTTTAAAGGATGGGAAGTGGTAACAGATAATGTTACTAAGGTAAACAAAGATTATTTCATTATGCCAGAGAGTGACGTAGTCATTCGAGCAAAATGGTCTAAATTAACGATATCTAAATCCATGGACGGAGTAGTAAGTGAACAGGGAGACCCTATTATGAAAGGAAGTAGTTGGTGGCCATCTACTTTAGATAAGACTATGGTTACTAGTATTACAACAAAAGATAACACCGATATTCCAGATAATATCATAGAATGGTGGGACGCATCAGTTGCACAAGACCAAAGTGTTATAGCTTATATCGAAGATGATGGAAGTGGAGGATATAAGGTAACAATCGGAGGAAGAGGAGGAATCATTGCCAATCAGAATTGTGGTAATTTATTTCGAGATTTTTCCAATATGCAGACTATTGATTTAACACATTTAGATACTAGTCAAGTAAGAAATATGGGAGCTATGTTTTATAACTGTAAAAGTTTAAAGGAATTAGATGTGAGTCATTTTAATACCTCAAATGTAACAGATATGGCTCATATGTTTAATATTTGTAGCAGTTTAAGCAGTTTGGATGTATCTAATTTTAATACTAGTAAAGTCAGAAATATGCTTGGTATGTTTCGAGACTGTAGTAATTTGTCCAAGGTGAATTTAGGTGATGTTGATACCTCAAATGTAACAGATATGTCTTATATGTTTACTGGTTGTAATAGTCTAACAAGTCTAGATGTATCTAATTTTGATACTTCAAGTGTTGTGAATATGTCTAATATGTTTAGGGCATGTAATCAATTAACCAGTTTAGATGTTTCCAAATTTGATACAAGTAAGGTAACTGATATGCAATATATGTTTTATGGTTGTACTGGTTTAACCAATTTAGTTTTAACAAAGTATGGTTTACCTAATTATTTTGATACTAGTAAGGTAACT
>CALVTC010000092.1 GCA_944359885.1 uncultured Bacilli bacterium
TTAATTTCTGCAGTTGGTGTTTCGGCTTTGGTAATGTCTTCATATAAATTAATCATGGCAGCAGTAATAAAACTTCTTCCATCTCCATAGTTTTCTGTTGCAACTAGTTTTACATATTGAGCTTTTACTGACTCATCGAATTTTGCCACTTTAGAAGCTGCACTATTTGCCCAATTATCTATATTATATACTTCTATCCATTCTTCGCCGTCCATACTTACAAGTATTTTTCCATTTTTTATTCTTCCATTACTTCCGCTTTGTCTTGGTACATATTCTAAAGCTGATATATTTGTAGGTTCACTTAATTTTATTACAATATATCTGTCTTTGTCTTGTCCATTCCAATTGCTATGCCATAATGTATTAATATTACCATCTATTGCATTCTGTGCTGGAGCACTATGTCCAGGTTCTTCACTAGATACATCATAAATTGATAATCTATCAATCGAAATATACTTTTGTGTATCTTGTTGATTGTCTTGAGTAAAATTGTATGTCTTAGTACTAATGTCTGCTAAATGTACTCCTGTTGCTCCCATTCTAACTATTATGCTTTTATCTCCTGTTAAATCTGGCTCTTTTTCACTATATCTATTCCACTCATCGCTTTCGTTATATTTCCACTCCATAGTATTTGTAGCACCAATTAATTTATTTTCTAAATCATTAGCATATAAATTCGATGGCAATCCTAATGAATTTTGAATATCTATTGTGTAGACATTTTGTTCTGAATAGTCTACTCCCATTATATGAACTTTAATATCTAACTCAGTTGTAATAGATTTTATTTGTTCTTCTGTTAGTGGTAAAATATGCTCTTCTGATAAAGTCCAAGTTTTTCCTCCATCTAAACTATAATCCCAAGCCACATCTACTCCATCAAAACGACTAGAAAGTACTATGCTACCTGCATTTTCTCCATCAAATGAAAAATTTGCAATTGATGTGTCTATATTGCCTAGTAAAGCATTTGCTACTTGTTTTACTGCCTTTGCTTGTATAGAGTCTTCATCTGTTGCCAAAGTAGCTGTTGTAAGTGTTCTAGTTTGTAATAACGAAAATATGGTTTGATATTCTACAGATGTCATTTTTGGTTTTATTAAATTTAGCAAATCATACATTGGTCTAGGATAATATGTATATGTTTTTGCTATTTCTTCTGCTAAATTATAATAATCTTGCTCAGTTTTAGTGGAATCACTATTGTATAAATTTACTAACCCAAGCCATGCATCAAAGTTTAGTTCTTCCTCTTCTAAAGCTTTTCTATATATTTCTTCTAATTTTTCATTGTCATCATTATAAACTTTTGCAAGCATAAGGATTTCTTCTGCTTTTTCATATTTATCATATTCATTTTGAGCTGCTTGTGCTAAAAGTATATAACTTGCATTCCATCCACTTGTATAACTACCATTTCCCCAATCATTCATAGTTCTTACATTTAAATGTTCTGTTCTTCCAGATTGTCCCCAACCTGAAATGTCATTACCTAAACCCCATATTCCATTACCGTTTTCATCTTGAGTATAATATATGTAAGCACAATGTCCTGGTTGACTTACACAAGTATTTGGTAAACCTTTATATGAACCCCAAATACAACTTCCTGTTTTAGAAAGACCTCCACAAACAGCACCTTCCTCAAAAACAATCCAAAGTTTTGGTTGTCCTTTTTGATAAGTAATATTGAATTTCGATAAATTATATTTTTCGTCCCATTTATCGTAATTTGCAAGGTCATAATATTGGTCTTCATTATAGTTGTAACCAAAAGTATATGTTATATAAGAATATGGTCCTGTTGCTCCGTTTTTTTCGTTTCTAACATAATCATTTAACCATTTTATTTCTTCATCATCTATGACTGTATTCATTACTCAACGCATTTCTTCAACAGTAAGTGTTTCAAATGTTTTATTTTCTATTAATTTTTCACTATGTAAATCTTTATAAATTTCATAGCGAGTAATTGCATCAGAACGATTTACCCCATCTATCCATAAATATACATTTCCTGATTCTGTTAGTGATAAAGAAAGCATCATTGTACGATATAAATCGCTTAAAGTTGTTCCATATTCTGTTTTATTTTCATTTGCCAAATCGTCTTTATATGTAGTATATAAATCACTTAAAACTTTTATAGAGTTAAAATATGTTCCTTCTGGCTTTCCACCAGCTAAGTAGAGTCTCAAAGTTTCTTTATCTGCCATTAACCATTCAATTGTTTCTTTATAATCATTACTGTACCTTGCAAGGGCTTGCAAAACGTCATATCCAACATTATTTACTAATTCTCTTTGTAGTAATGCCAGTTCATAATCTCCACTTATCTCTTCTCCATAATGACTTTTAATTATTTCGTCATACTCAGCAACTATTTTTATAAAATCGAAATTTGAATTATCTTCCTCATAACCTTCTTTAATTAATTTTGCATTTGCAAAAACAGTCTCATCGTACCATTTTGACCACCAATCACCATCATGTAATTGATTTTCATCGGCAACTAATTTTAAATAATTTGCATCCTTTATATCTATCTTTATAAATTGAGCTTCACTCCATCCATAAAAGACGCCTGATTTGTATTGCTCTTCCCAGTTTTCTCCATTATCAGATGTATAAATATAAAATTTTGCACCACCATTAAAATAGTTACTTTGTTCACTTATATCTACACCAATATATGATGTAAAGTAATCATAATCATATTCTCTTAAGTCATA
>CALVTC010000093.1 GCA_944359885.1 uncultured Bacilli bacterium
TTTATTTGTATAACTGCCTGTCGTACAAAAAAGACTGTCATTACTGACAATCTTTTTGGTAAATTACTATTTATCTTACTAAATTTTATTACCAACATTTTTCCAATTGGTCTGCTGAATATGAGTCTACATATTTTCCATCATCAAGAGATACCATATATAAGCTATCATTTTTATCTATTATATATCCTTCTTGTCCTCTGTATTTAACTCTAACCTTATCTCCAACTTTAAATTCATCATCATTATTATTAAAAAATCCCATGCTTATCTTCTCCTCATTAAATTATTTTTTTATCATAATGAGTATATCACATTATTATTTTTTTGTCATAATATTTATTAAAAAAGAGAGATTAACTTTTATATTATGCTAATCTCTCTATATTTAACTATTCTTCTTTATTTTTCTTGTGGTTCTGAATTAATATGCATGTTATTCCTAGTAAAGAAAGCAAACCCAATCCTGCAAAGAGTTTCATATTACTATTATCTCCAGTTTTAGGAACTTCTATTTTTTTGTTTTCAAATGTAAATTCTATTGTGTCTTCTTTTTCTTCTATTTGTTCATCATCTACAAATACTCCTTTGTTATTTATCTCTACTTTTACAACTTTATTAGATAATTCATAATCTGTTGGTGCTTTTGTTTCTTTTATATAATAAATGCCATATCTTAAATCTTCAAATATAGCTGTTCCATCTTCTTTATTAGATTGAACTTCTTTAATTAATTTAGTACATTCTGAATCTTCATAAATTGCAAAAGTAAATTTATCTTTAATTGTTTCTTTTGTTTCAGAATCAACTTTAATTACTTTTATATTCTTTAGTATTGGCATATCTTTCATCTCAATTTTCTGAGTTTCTTTGTCTGTTGTAACAGTAAATTCTATTTCTTCAGTAATCTCGTATCCATAAGGAGCTATTGTCTCTTTTAGTATGTAAGTTTGACCTTCTTCTAGTCCTTTGACTTGATGTGGTTCTTTGGTAGAAGTCCATTTGTCTATTACATTTCCTTCATCGTCTACAACCTCTAACTCTGCTCCCTCTAGTTCTTCTCCTGTTGTTAAATCTGTTTTAGTTACTTCTACTAATTTATCTATCATAGTAATTTTTTGATTTTCTTTATCCTCTGTAACAGTAAATTCTATATCAGATGCTTTTACATAATTTCCAACTGCTAACTCTTCATGTAATGTGTATGTTTCATTTTCTTTTAATCCTTTCACTCTGTGTGCTTCTTTTTCTGAAATCCACTCGTCTATTACATTATCGTCTTTGTCTAATACTTGTAATTTAGCACCTTCTATCTCATTTCCAGATATATCTTCTTTAGATATTTCAACTATTTTATCTATCATTGTTACTTTTTGAATCTCATTAGTTTCTTCTACTTTGAATTTTATTTCTGTTGCTAAAACATAGCCATCTGGTGCAATTTCTTCTTTTAGTGTGTACTCTTTTCCAACTGTTAGTCCCTCTATTCTATGAGTTTCTTTAGTAGAAGTCCATGTATCTATAATATTACCTTCACTATCTAAAACAGTTAGTTTTGCACCTGCCAATTCTTTATCTCCTGTTATATCAGTTTTAGAAAATTCTACTAATGTTGTATCATTTTTTACATCTAATTTTTGCTCGTAAATTTTTGTTACTGTATCTTTTTGTTCAAATTTAACTTCATATTTTGTTGTGTTTAAAACTAAACCATCTAAAGTTTTTGTTTCTTCAATTTCATAAGTTCCCATTGGCAAATCACTAATTGTAAGTTCCCCATTTTTAGTTAGATTATATATCTTTATTTCTTGATCTTGCTTATATATAATACTGCCGTCTGCTTTATCAATTATATCTTCTTTTGCTGTTAGCTTAAATTCAATTCCAGATAAGTCTGATAAATCAATTAACGAAGTATCTACATTTTCTCTTATAGCAATAGTTTTGTCTAATTTTATAGTTCCTGTTGGTTGTTCATTTTTTATAACTATTTCTTTTATAAAATCTCCGTCTTTGTCTGTGTCATAATCTTTAATGTTCTTGATTTCAAAAGTTACAGGTTTATCTAATTGTAAAAAGCCCTCAGGAATTTTTATTTCTGTTATTTCATAACTTCCAACTGGTAATTTTAAAGGTGTTGTAACTTCTGCCTTATTATCATTTTCAGAATTATATGAATAATCTGGAATCACAATATTGTCTGCATTTGTTGTAAATGAAGTATATGTTGTGTTTCCGACTTTTTGAGATATTGTTTCTCCTTTTTTGTATAAAATTTCTTTAGTTGCTCTATCGTATATATCTTCAGTCGCTTTAATTTCAAATGTTGTAGAATTTAAAGTTACTGGTTTATTTGTTTTTAAATCTTTCTTTATAAGTTTGATATAAGTTTCTAACTGTTCATTATTTACTACTATATGCTTTGTTTTCTTTGCTATTTCTACAACTTCAGACTCATCTTCTGTAATAGAAAATGTAAAATCAACTGATGTTTCATAATCTGCTGGAGTCTTTGTTTCTTTTACAATATACTTGCCAAAAGGTAATTTATTTTGAGTATACGCATCTCCATTTTCATCTGTTGTTATAATTTCATAAGTTGGAGCTATTTTTTGAGCTTCTGCAACTCTTTTTTCTTC
>CALVTC010000094.1 GCA_944359885.1 uncultured Bacilli bacterium
ACCATTGAATTTGACTATTATTATTCATTTTCATCACCACTTTCCATATCAATATGAAGATTAATCTCTTCTTCTGTGGGCAATTTGTCTAATATGTTCTTAGGCAATCTGTTATTTAACTTATACGTTGAAACACCAATAGGTACATTAGCTGACTGCAAGGACCAATCTACTGTAACTCTATTTTTTTCTCGGCATAATAATAGTCCAATTGTGGAATTATCGTATTCCTTCTTCAACAATTTATCAACAGCTGTAACATAAAAACCTATCTGTCCAACATATTCTGGTTTAAATTCTCCTGCTTTAAGTTCTACTACTATATAACATCTTAATTCTAAATGATAAAATAGCAAATCAATATAAAAGTCCTGATTATCAACTGATATTCTATATTGATTTCCTACAAAACTGAATCCCTTACCAAGTTCTAATAATACATCTCTTATTTTTGAAACCATTTTATTTTCTAATTCTTGTTCTTTATAATTATTATCTAAAGAAATAAATTCAAAAATATAGGGATCTTTTACTGTATTATTTACTAAATCACTATCGTTTGGAGGTAATAGCAATGAAAAATTATTATTACTTTTACCAATTCTTTTATGAAATTCTGAATCTATTTGAAGTGCTAAAACATTCCTACTCCATCCATTTTTAATAGCATTTTCTGCATAAATTTTTCGCACATTTTTATCCTTAATTTTTTCAATCAACAATAAATTATGACCCCAGGGTAATTTGGCAACAAGCTGTTGCCAATTTTCATCATCTGCATATTCTTCGTAAAATAACCGCATTGATCTTATATTTCTTTCTGAAAAGCCTTTCATGTTTGGAAAAGTTAATTTAAGTTCTATAGATACTTGTTTGGTAAAATTATTACCATATTTTTTGTTTTCTGAAACTATCTTACCTAATCTGAAATATAACATGATTAAATTGCTATTGACTTGTTGCATTGTTTTTATCTGTGCGTTTAAAATTTCTTCCTTTATATTACCAATTATTTTTTTAAAGTCTTTTTCTAACATAAAATTACTCCTTTCTTAATTAACAAATAATGGGGGGTTAACTATGCGGTATCAACCAAAATGTTTTACCCTATTTTTTTATAAAAATAGACAATTTTACTCATTTTGAGCCATTTTTTGTTACTTTTTTAAAAAACGTGTAAGATCTCAATGCTCGCAATCTCTTTATTTATAAGGGTTTCTCAAAGGGGTTGAATAAATCGGTATCAACCACCCGATACGCTGCGATGCCAAACTTTTTTCTTCATTTGCCATTCTTATCACTTCCTTCTACTTAAGTTTTTGTAATGATTCTCTACTAAAATAATCTGCAAAATCTTTATAATAAACTTTTACAATATCAACTGGACGCAATTGATGATAACATCTATATTGTGTTGTATATTCATGATTATCTTTTATCATATCATCTGTTTTATTAAAAACATATACGTATCCATATAAGTCATCAGGCAAATTATCAACTCGAAAAACCATGGCTGGCAATTCACCATTATGATTCATTGAAAAATCATAATGTTCATTCATCTCCTTTAATTATTTCTAAAAGCATAAGATGTAGCATTAATAAACCAACTTGTCAGAAAAACAGCATAATCTTCATTTTCCTTATTTTGGGCATCAGTAGATTTTCTTGGCTCTAAAATATTAATTTCATAAGGACTACCATGAAATAAATATTTTGGATTCCATATATCTTGTTCTAAATATTCATTTAATTTATCCATTGTCATCACCTATTTTACTATTTTCTTCAAAATATTTATTATAAAATTGATCCATTGTAGAAATATACTCTTGATCTTGAATAACCCTATATTTTTCATATTCACTTTCTGCTTTTTCTATGGCTTGTTTATGAGAAATACTACCACTATTTTTTAATACATTTTTTCTCCTAAATTTTAACAAATCATCTGTAGCATTAATCCAATCTTGCATAGTCATAACATGTCTTTCTTTAGCTTCATCTTCAGCAAATACTAAAAACATATTTGTTAAATCATTTAATTTAGTCAACTCTTCTTCATTCAAATAATTTTTAGCAATTACTACATCATACTTGTATATTAGTCCATCAGGGGAATTTTTCCAATTAGTGAGACCCATATGTTTTTTATTAGCATTCGCTCTATTATAAATAAGTTCTGCTGCAGTATGCCCAGAAATAGCATAATGAAGTTTGTTTTGAACAATTTTAAAAAATGTATAAGCTTCTTCTGATTTAGGATTATAATCTGTAGAAGTTGCAATGAACAAATCCGTAATCTTTTGATAAGACATTCTTTCACTTACTCTAATTGTTTTAATTCGTTCTAATAATTCATCAAAATATTTAGCATCATACTTATTTCCTCTAATAAATCTTTCATCATTTAAAGCAAATCCCTTTATAATATATTCTTTTAACACTTTAGTAGCCCATATTCTAAATTCAGTCGCTTTCTTAGAGTTTACGCGATAACCAACAGCGATAATTGCATCTAGATTATATATTTTAACTTCATTGGTTTGCGTTCTATTTTCAATCGCACCATGTCTAGTGGTATTTTCCATTTTGGAAACAACCACTTTTTCATCTAATTCTTGATCTTCAAAT
>CALVTC010000095.1 GCA_944359885.1 uncultured Bacilli bacterium
GGACCAGATGCTACTAGCCGTGCTAATGGTACTGTTGGTGGTGAAATTACTAGACGTTTAGTTCAAAACGGAATGAATCAAGTTAGTGGAAGCTATAACAATAAGTAACAATAAGTAGCTTACAAGATAGGTGATAAGACCTATCTTTTTTGTTAATAGGGAATTTGCTTGTATAAACTGAAATTAAAACTTGCCAAGTAACTAATATATAAGCAAATACATTATATGATATTCATATCAGGTAAAATATTATGTATAAAGTTTATTGTTTTTTTAGTATGTATCTATAATTGGTCAATTTAATTTGATTCAAAAATGTTGGTGGTACTTGTTTTGTCCATAATTACTATAACGAAAATATCATCAAATTAAAAAAATTATAGTAATACTATAAAAAGTGTTTCATAGTTTCATAAAGGTGGATGCTCTATGATAGGTAAATTCGCTATTTTTCTATTCTTTTCTATAGTAAATATACTATATTTCCGTATTATTTGCAATAAAATCGACTGGTTAGATTTATGAAATAAACAATTGTATGTTGCTTTTTTTTTAGGGGTTTGTTATAGTAAGGGAAAGAGAGGTTAGGAAATGAAATTATTATCAGTTAATGCAGGTAGTAGTACTTTAAAGTTTCGTTTGTATGAAATGCCTGAGGAAAAATTACTTATGAAAGGCCAGTATGAGAGAATTGGTTTGGAAGGTGCTTCTTATAGTATTAGAATAGGAAACGAGAAGGAGTCTTCTCTTGTGGAGCTTAAGGATCATAAGGATGCTGTTACCATGCTTTTAAATCATTTACTTGAGCATCAAGTGGTTTCTTCTTTGGATGAAATTGAAGCAGTGGGGCATCGTGTTGTACATGGTGGTAACAAGTATTCTAAATCAACTGAAATCAATGATCGAGTTCTTTTGGAAATTGAAGCAATATCACCTCTTGCACCACTTCATAATCCAGCTGCTTTAAAAGGAATACGAGCATTTTTAGAAGCAATTCCAGGAGCACGTAATGTAGCATGTTTTGATACTGCATTTCATCAAAGTATGGATGAAGCTACTTATTTGTATCCAGTTCCTTATGAATGGTATGTAAAATATGATGTTAGAAAATACGGTTTTCATGGTTTAAGTCATAAGTTTATTACGGAACAGATGATTGGTATTTTAGAAAAGAAACCTAATTTAATTATTTGTCATATTGGTAGTGGTTGTAGTATTACTGCTGTTTGTGAAGGTAAGTCTATTGATACATCAATGGGCTTTACACCAAATGCTGGTATTATGATGGGGACGCGTTCTGGAGATATTGATTATTCTTTGATTCATTATGTAATGCAAAAAGAAGAAAGAAGTTTAGAATGGGTTGAGAAAAAACTTAATTTTGATAGTGGATTACAGGGAATTGCTGGTATGAGTGATTTACGAGATATTGATCGTGCTTATGCTAGTAATGAACAGAAAGTTGTTTTAGCAATCGATATGTATACGAATAAAATTGTTGATTATATTGCCCAGTATTATGTAAAACTTGGTGGGGCAGTTGATGCTATTTGTTTTACGGCAGGTGGTGGAGAAAATGATCCAATTATTCGTAGAGAAGTTATTAGAAAGTTAGCTCCATTAGGAGTAGTATTAGATGATAATAAAAATGAGGAGACAATTGTTAGAAAAGGAAAAGAAGGTATTATTTCTACTTCATCTTCTAAAATTCCAGTATATGTTCTAGGAACAGATGAAGAATTAATGATTGCTAGAGATACTTATACTATTGTTAGTCAAAAATAAAATTTACTTCGCTTTGCGGAGTTTTTTTCTTGAGTAGGACTTTTTCTTTGAAAATGTAGGGGTTTGTAGTATAATATTTATAGATTAAAGAAAGAGGGATGTTATGAAAATAATTTCTATTAATGCGGGAAGTAGTTCCTTAAAGTTTAGTTTATTTGATATGAGTGATGAATCTGTCATTGCTAGCGGACTATTTGAACGTATTGGTATTGAGGGAAGTAATTATACAATTAAATTTAATGGAGAAAAAATTACTCAGGAAGTAGAGTTACCTACTCATGTGGATGCAGTTAATATTTTGCTTGATAAGCTTACTGATTTAAATATTATTTCATCTTTAGATGAGATTCATGGAGTGGGACATCGTATTGTTCAAGGAAAAGATGTATTTGATCAGTCTGTTATTATTACTGATGAAGTTATGGAGAAGTTGGATGCTATTAAAGGGTTTGCTCCTTTACACAATCCAGCTAATATGTTAGGTATTGAAGCTTTTAGAAAAGTGTTGCCAAATGTACCAATGGTTGCTGTTTTTGATACTTCTTTCCATCAAACGATGGATAAGACTACTTACTTATATCCAGTTCCTTATTCTTGGTATCGCGATTATGGAGTACGAAAATATGGAGCTCATGGTACTTCTCATCGTTATATTGCAGAGACTGTAAAAGAGTTATTGGGAAAAGATGATGTTCGTTTGATTAGTTGCCATATTGGTAATGGAGGATCTATTACAGCTGTTAAGGATGGTAAATGTGTTGATACGTCTATGGGATTTACACCACTTGCTGGTATTATGATGGGAACTCGTTCTGGAGATATTGATCCATCTATTATTCCTTATGT
>CALVTC010000096.1 GCA_944359885.1 uncultured Bacilli bacterium
CATTAAAGAAAAAAAGTCTGTAACACTAATATTTCATTAGTATTACAAACCTTGTAATATTCTGTGGATAACTATTTTCATTTTTTATTAGTCTGAACAGTAACACTTATTTTTCATGTGTACTCCTCTTTTTCTTCTTTTGATCTTTTTCCTTTACCTTTCCCTTCTCCCTTTCCTTCATCTGTTTTATCTGCTCTCTCATCTTCCTAGCATTATCACCAACTTCATCACACAGATTAATCTCTTTCCTAATCTTTTCTATAATATCAGTAACACTAATTATTTCCTTAGTCACAATATCTTTTTCACTTTCATTATCTAATTTCTGTCTTTTATAATACAACCTATTCCTTGTATTCAAAATCTTTTGCAACTCTTCTTTTTTCTGTTCTTTTAAATTTTCTACATCATTTATAGTTTCTAACTTATACTTACATATAAACCTAATTTGTTCTGAATACTCGTGCATTTTCTTTACTTCTGCTCTCATCTTTGGAGTAAGTTTATAGTTTAATTTTTTCTTTGGATATACTTTTAATAAATAGCAATAGTAATAATATAAAGCAATTATCCCTTTAGGTTTTCTTAATTTCTTTGCACTACCTTTATAAAATAATCTTCTATCATAAGTTTTAGGTTTTATTACTTCTTCTCTATTTGGATATCTACGACAAATTTTATTTTGAATATTTTCAATAGAATATTCTCCTCCAAATGCTCTTTCTATTCTAATATTTCTTTTATGGGGATACATTCTCACACTAATTTCACTAGCTCTAAAATATACTTCATATCCCATTTCTTTTAATCTTTTTAAGAATTCTTTATAAGTCCAAGAATGTTCTATAGCATAATCTATATCTTCTTTTACAAATTTATAATAATCTGAATCTCTCATAGATTTTTTATAAAAATTTTCAAAATTGATTCCAGATTTACAAGTCTTTTCTTTTAAAACACTTAAGCCATATTCTTCACATATTTCATCTGATATTTTTCTTAGCAATGCTGTATTAGTCAAATTACTATAATACTTCTTCCCATCTTTAAATGACACAGAATTAATTACAAAATGATTATGAAGATGTTGAGTATTCAAGTGAGTAGATACTACAACTTGAAATCTATCTCCCCACATTTCATTTGCAAGTTTTACTCCAATTTCATGTGCTATCTCTGGAGTAACTTCTCCTTCATTAAAAGATTGATATGCATGAAATGCAAGTATTCCATTTTCTTTCCCATAAAATGTTTTTACAAATTGCATTTGCTTAACTGCATCTTTTACTTCACAATTTATTCCTGTAGTATAAAAAAGTTTTTCTGTTTTATCTGGATTGGTTGCATAAGTCATTACTTGCCTGATACTATCAAACTCATCCATTCCATATTTGCTATAATTATTTTTTGTTTTTTCTTTATTGGTTGCATAATCAATTACATGATCTAGTCTCTTTTGTACTTTCCATATTTTTGTTGTTGCCATTTAATTTCTCCTCTCTTCTAAAAAGGGGATTGCGGAATTTCCCCATTTAGAATTTCGAGCTGACGAAATTCATTGCTTGTTAGGACAACAATACACTCTTTTTTAGTACCAAACTTATTACTTTTTTCTATCAAATGCACACTATATTTCGAAAAATACTTGGACTTTTCTATTAAAATCCAAGTACTTTTCTCTTTATTTTTTATTATAAAATATTTAATTTATAGTAATTATTTTTGTGAAAATTCGAATCTTTTTTATCATTTATATGGCCTTCTATCATATGATTTTCTTTTTCTAATTTAAATATTTTATTTAATTTTCTTAATAAAATTTCTTGTTCTATATCTCTAATTAAACATGGTACTTTATCATATCCTACTGCTTTTGCTACTACTAATTTTATTTTGTCATTTAAAATATAATATCCATTTTCTTTTTGAATAACTTCAAATGGTTTCTTAATTCCATTACTTTTTATAGTTTCCATATATCTGCAAACCTTCTCTAAATATCTGTTGCAGATTCTATTATATCTAACTCCTTTTATATCTTTTATATCTTTTATTTCTATTTCTTTAAATTCTTTATAAATTTTCATATTATCAAATCCTTTCTTTTTCTATTTACTTTTTTTATTTTTTATATTAAAATAATACTATAGTTAACGGGTTAGTATTTTTAGTTTTGCCGACTTATACTAACTCTTTTTTCATACTTTTTAGTGTCACTCCATAACACATTTGATACAATTTTGAAATAATTGCATTTACTAATTGTTCATCTTGACATTGACCAAATCTTTCAATTAATCCCTGCTTATCAAACCTTGTTGTAATCATTATTGGTAATCTATTTTCGTTTCTATTTTCTATTATTGTATATAATTTTTCTAATGCCCAGCTACTTATTTTTTCTGTTCCTAGATCATCAATTATTATCATATCTACATTTGAATATAGCTCAATTAATTCATTTTCAGACTTTGTATTATCTTTAAAAGTTTCCTTTATCATATCTAATAAAGTTGTTAATCTTCCCATTAATACTATCTTGTCATTTTCAATTAATTTATTAGCAATTGATGCTGCTAAATGTGTTTTTCCAAC
>CALVTC010000097.1 GCA_944359885.1 uncultured Bacilli bacterium
TCTTGGTATAATGATATTGATATTTGGTTTAGAAAATATAATTTTGATGAACAAGTTATGATTGCTCTTTTTGATTATTGCTATAATAGAAGTGCTATGCATAGAAATTATGTTCAAACAGTCGCAGAAGCTTGGGCTTCTAATAAAATTAAAACCTGGAATGATTTAGATAAATATTATGAAAAGCAAGAAAAGCTAAATTCTATGAAAAAAGCAATATCTAAAAAACTAGGTAAACATGGTAATTTAACACAATATGAAGAAGCCTATATTGAAAACTGGGTAATCAATTTTGGATATGATATGGATATTATAGAAATTGCTCTAAAACGTACTACTTTAAAGCAATCTCCTACTTTTGAATATATTAACACAATTATTACAGATTGGCATGATAGAAACTTAAAAACACCTTCTGAAGTTAATGCCTTTATTGAACAGAGAAAAAAATTAAATAAAGATACAAAAAAACTTAAAAATCAAGTAGAAAAAGAAAATTATGAACAAAGAAAATATGAAAATTTAGATTTTTTATATGCAAATCATTCAGATAAGGAGGCTTAAATTGGCAAATGAGATATTAAATTCTTTATTAAAAGAATATGAACAGAAGAAAATACGAGAAGAAATTGCTGCTGAAAATAGAAAGGAAGAACTATATAATAAAATTCCAAGATTAAGAAAACTTGATGATGAAATTAATTTTTCTGCTATCTCTACAACTATGGATATTTTAAATAAAAAAAATTCTTCTCTCTCATCACTTTCTGATAAAATACATTCTTTAAAAAAAGAAAAAGAAGAAATTCTTAAAAAAAATCATATCGATACCACTTATTTAAAACCCCATTATGAATGTTCTTTATGTAATGATACAGGATATATTCAAAAAGATAATTATCAAACAGAAATGTGTCCTTGTTTAAAACAAAAACTTTTGGATATTTCTTTTAATAAATCTAATATGTCCAATTTAGATAAAGAAAATTTTTCTACTTTTAATGAAATGCTTTTTTCTGATGAAGTAAATTCTGAAAAATATAAATTTCATATTTCCCCTAGAGAAAATATGAGAAGAATTAGAGATAAATCAATTGAATTTGTTCAAAATTTTGATAATCCTGATTATAAAAACTTATTATTTTCAGGAAATACAGGACTTCGGAAAAACTTTTCTTTCTAATTGTATTGCTAATGAGGTTTTAAAATTAGGAAAAACTGTACTTTATCAAACGGCTCCTGTTTTATTAGAAAATATTATAGATTATAAATTAAATAAACAAAAAGCAAATTTAGAGGATATTAATAAATCTGTATTGGAAACAGATTTATTGATTATTGATGATCTAGGAACAGAAACATTAAATAGCATGAAGCTAAGCGAATTATTTACTATTATAAATACAAGAATCCTAAATTTAAACCATAAAGTTACAAAAACGATTATTTCTACTAACTTAAACATAAATGAGATTTTTAGTAAATATGAAGAAAGAATTGGATCTAGAATTGCTGGATATTATGATATTTATTGTTTTTTTGGTGATGATATTCGTTTTAAGAAAAGATAAAAATCCTTTTAAGAAATCTTAAAAGGATTTTTTATTTTATCAATTAATCTTCTACATCATTAATTTCTGGTGCTAATATTTCCATACTTACAACTTTTCCGCCATCACTTGTTCTCATTAATGTAACTCCTTGTGTTGATCTCCCCAAAACACTAATATCTTTTACATTAATTCTAATAATGGTTCCAGTATCTGTAATTAACATGACATCATCTTCTTCAGATGCAATTCTGACACCAACTAGTTTTCCTGTCTTAGGCGTAATCTTATATGTAATAACACCCTTTCCACCTCTATTTTGTACTCTATACTCATCTAGTTCAGTTCTCTTTCCAAATCCGTTCTCTGTAATTGCTAATAATGTTGCCTTTCCACCGCTAATTACAGATTCCATTCCGATAACTTCATCATCTTCATCAAGTCTAATACCAATGACACCTTGAGAAACTCTACCAATTGGTCTTACATCTTTTTCATCAAATGTAATACACATACCATTTCTTGTAACTAAAACAACATTATCTTGTCCATCTGTTAATCTTACACCGATTAATTCATCATCTTCTTTTAATGTTATTCCTTGTAGACCAGTTTTTCTAGTAGAATCATATTCTTTCAAAGCTGTCTTTTTGATTAATCCATTCTTTGTTGCCATTAATAAATATTTTCCTTCAGCAAAGTTTTGAATTGGTATAACAGCAGATACTTTTTCTCCTGCATCTAAGCTTAATAGATTTACAATAGCTGTACCTTTTGCTGTTCTTCCTGCCTCTGGAATTTCGTAGCCTCTTAAATGATATAACTTACCTTTATTTGTAAAGAATAAAATTGTATCATGTGTTGAAGCAGTAAAGATTTGTTTTACAAAATCATCCTCTCTCGTTGAAATTCCTGTTATTCCTTTTCCTCCACGTCTTTGGCTCTTATATGTATCAATTGGCATTCTTTTGATATATCCAAAATGTGTTAGGGCTACAACAGTTTGCTCTTCCTTAATTAA
>CALVTC010000098.1 GCA_944359885.1 uncultured Bacilli bacterium
AAGGTTAATTGCAAAAGTAAATTCTAGTTTGAAATGCAAGACTAAATGCAAGTTTAGAGTGATTTTGGAATATATTCCCAGTAATAAAAAACACCTAAATCTTAAAAATAAAAGTAGAAGATTTGTCTGTGCAAGACTAAATTCTACTTTTTTGTTGCTTTGTCTTATCTAAAATATTATTTTTTATTGTTAATTAAATATGGTTTTAGTATAATATTATCAGGGTGGATTTTAGAAATATTTAGCTTTTTCATAGTATCCACACCCAAATATATACTAGCCATATCATAAGGTATAGCAAAGTTGAGAACTTCTCTAGCTGTACTATTGATATGGCTCATCATTAAATCAATGTCAGATTGTATGTAGTCATCCATAGAAGTACCTTTAGGAATAACATATCTAACATATTCATGATTCTTTTCAATTTTCGCTTTTTGATCCGAACGATTAGCATCACAATAAAAGATCCAACATCTTTTACTAGCATCTATACTTGTTTCAAGTTCATCAGGTCTTTGAAATTCCCCACCATTATCAGTCAAAATGCATTTAAAAACGCGTTTAAATAATTCTGTACCAATGGTTTTCTCGATATTATCAAGTTCTTTTTTAACAGATTCACTAGTTTTGTTAGGAAGTAATCTTGCTATCATAAAATTAAAATTCCTAAATATCATTGTTAGCAAGACGTTTCCACCTTTAATACCTTCAACAGTATCCATTTCAACAACATTGATATTAGGGTTATCTAGTAAGAACTTTTGAAAATCTTCATAGGTTCTGCCAATTCTATAACTGTAATCTTTTTTAGCTTTATTCTGTTTTTGCCTACGAACTTTGTATCTAACTTTCCTTGGCAAATCAATATTTTTGATTGATAATAAACCTAATTCTATGTAGTTGTATAAACATCTAATAGAACAACCAATTTCATCTTTATGATTAGCATATATCAATTTTATGGATTGTCCTTGTTTAATTAGAGGAGATATTAAATTGTCTAATTTTTGCAAATTATCTTCGGATATATTAATTCCTTCTCGACTAGAAACAAGAGTTGTTTCATATTTTTTTTGTGCTTCGCTAGCAACATAAATATACTTGATTCTTCTGCATTGAGAGTATGATTTACAAGAATTGCAAACATATGGAGGCTTTAACAACTTAACGCAAATATCTAATTCAAAATGGGAGCAGATACTATTACATTTTCCACAACGCTTACACTCGGTATGACAATTAGAATTACAGATATTAGTTAATTTGCAATTATTTTTATGCCTACAGTAATTAGATTTATTATTAAAATTAGAAGGTTTATGTTCTATCCTATTATTTAAAATTTCTTTAGAAATTGTAGTAGGATGTTTTTGAATGTTGTCAGCAATCTGATAAAACTTAAAATCCAGTTTGAGAAGTCTTTCTATATCTTCTCTATTAAGAATAGTCAAATGTTTCTGATAATGCTTATTATGTTTATTACTCACGATATTCACCACCGTTCAAAGCATCATACAATTTTATTTCAAGTTCATATATGTAATGTTCTATTGTTTGAATATCTTCTTCTGTACAAAGTGCAAAGTCAATTAAATCATCTAAATACGCATTATATTTACCTGTTTTAATACTTCTTAAAAATTTCAACATTTCTTTAGTATGACATAAAATATCATTAATAATTATTTTTATTTCTTCGTCTATCATTTTTACCTCTTTTCCTTTAAGACAAAGCAACATAATTATTATATAATTTTCTATGTGCAAAAGTAAATTCTAGTTTTATGCATATAGAATTTACTTTTGCATTAGTAAATTTTTGTGCAAGACTAAATGCTAGATAGGTAGAATTTCGTTGCAAGACTAAATTCTAGTTTTAGATTAAATCTAGAATTTACTTTTGCAATTAAATAAAGTAAAAATAAAATGCCGGAAAGTGTTGATATTTCAAGTGTTTTATGGTATAATTCTTTTAGAATTTAAAGGAGAAAAGAGAGCAAATGTCATTAGAAGAAGCAATAAGAAAAATACAAATTCTAGAATTAGAAAATGAAAATCTAAAATTAGAAAATAACTCATTAAAAAGAATAATATTTGGTTCAAAAAGAGAACACACACCAAAAATCACAGAAGAGCAAATGCAAGAGCAATGCTCTCTATTCGAAGACCCAGAAGAAATTGAAAATAATATACAAGAACAAATAAATGAAAAAGTAGAAGAAATAACAGTATATAAAAAGAAAAAAAGTAAAACAAAGAAAGCAGGGATAAAAAGATCAGCATTAAAAGATATTGTAATAGAACGAAAAGAATATATAATGGAAGAAAATGCAGTATGTCCAGAATGTGAAGGTAACTTAAAAAATGTAGGAAAAAAAGTAGTACGCCAGGAAATAGAATATGAGCCAGCAAAATTAAAAATAAAAGAATATATAAAATATGTATATAAATGTGAAAAATGTGGAACAGAAGGAAGTAAAAAATCAAGTAGTACATTCTTAGAAACAGAAGTACCAAAACCAATTTTAACACATTCATT